>CAZFSN010000018.1:3864-26395 GCA_964521815.1 uncultured Ignavibacteria bacterium
CCTTGACAGCATTTCCGCTCTTTGATATCTATAATGTGTAAATTCAACGATGGGAGGCAATGATGGATAAATATCCGGACTGCCTGAAGTGCGGTAAGGGGGTTCTGATTCCCCTGTCGGATTACGGCCGTGACGGTTCGGAAATCCGGTTCAAGGCCTGGGTTTGTACCAATCCCGAATGCGGCTTCTCGATCAGGATAGACAATGGCGAGGTCTCGTTCGGACGGATCCTGAAATTCTCCGAGAAATAAGACACTATTATCAGGTGAAAAAACATTTCTTTAAAAATCCGGGATGGAAAATCGGCGGCCTGCTATTGGCATTGGCGCTGTGGTTTCATCTTTCCACCGAACAGCAGTTCAGCAAGGAAATCACGGTCGATATCGAGTATAAAAATATCCCATCGGGCCTGATGTTGTCATCGGATAGCCAGAAATCGGTTCAGGTCGAAATCACCACCGATGGCAAGCGGTTGTTCAAAATCCTGTATTTCGAGGACCTGAAAGTCGTTATGGACCTGTCGGATTTCACGCATCCCGGATCATATTCAATCGAGTTTATCGATGAGCATCTTCAGGTGGCTCCTGATAAAAGCGAAGTGTTCATAAAATTTATCGCTCCCCTGGCCTGCGATTTTACCTTAATCGAACAGCCTTAAAATATCATGCTGGTCTTAGGCGTCGAAACATCCTGCGATGAGACCGCCGCCGCGGTTTTAAGGTCGCCGCGTAATTTGCTTTCCAATATTATCTTTTCACAGCTAATTCACGAACAATACGGCGGCGTGGTGCCCGAACTGGCCTCCCGCGAACATATCAAAAGTCTAATCGGCATAGTAGATGAGGCCTTGGCCCGAAGCAATCATAATTTGCAAGATATGGACGGGTTTGCCGTGACCTATGGTCCCGGCCTGGTGGGCGCGCTTCTGGTGGGCTTGTCATTCGTCAAATCGATGGCGCAGGCCGCGGGTAAGCCGTTTATCGGTGTCAACCATCTGGATGGCCATATATTCTCTAACTACTTGCAGGCTGAACGCTGTATTCCGCCGTTCGTGGCGCTTGTTATATCCGGCGGACATGCTAACCTGGTGCATGTAAAAAACTGGGGCAACTATGAGCTTCTTGGCAAAACCCGCGATGACGCCCCCGGCGAGGCATTCGATAAGGTAGCAAAGATACTCGGCCTGAGCTACCCCGGCGGTCCGGCTATACAAAAAGCGGCTAAGGGCGGCAACCGGGAGTTTTTCAAATTCCCGAGAGCCTACATGGGCAAGGATTCGTACGAGTTCTCGTTTTCGGGGCTGAAAACCGCCGTCGCGGTTTATCTTCGGGATAAAAGCGAGGATTTTATCAAGGCTAACCTGGCCGGTATCTGCGCCTCGTTTCAGGAGGCGGTCTGCGAAGTGTTGACCGACAAGGCGATAGCCGCCTGTCAAAACCTGAATATTAACAGGCTATCGGTTGGCGGAGGCGTGGCCATGAACGAACGCCTGCGGGAGATGATGCATGAGCACGCCGGGAATATCGAAGTGTTCTTTCCCGGGGTCAACCTGTGCACCGACAACGCCGCTATGATAGCCGCCGCCGGCGCGTACTATCTGGAGAAAGGCATCAGTTCCAAACTGGATTTGAATGCTGTGCCGTATTTGGGGATTTGAATATTATTAATTTGATAATTATAACCTTTAATTTAATAAGAAGTTAACTGATCGTATATATGGATTAGGGTTATCTAATACTGGTGTTTAAATGTACTCTATTCTATTGCTAAATCAGTAATTTATTACATATATTTCCCCCATGGAATTTTTCGGCGTAAATCCCGGGCGGCGAATTGCCGGATACTTTCTGGGAGCTATTGCAGTCGGGACGATCCTGCTGTTGCTACCTATCAGCGCCGGCAATGAGTCGGTGAGCTTTATCGATGCCATGTTTACGGCTACCTCGGCTGTCTGTGTTACCGGCTTAACTACATTGGATACCGGTACCGGCTTTTCGCTGTTCGGCCAGATCGTAATCCTGATTTTAATCCAGCTTGGCGGTTTGGGTATCATGACATTCGCCACCGCCCTGTTCGCCTCGTTTGGCTCGAAACTGTCGTTCGGGGACAGGCTGGGCTTATCGCAAAGCTTTTTAGCCGGTCACGGGGGACGGTCTACCTCGCTTCTTAAAGCCATTATACTAACCACATTTAGCCTTGAATTTCTGGGAGCGGTTGCGTTATTTCTGCGGTTCCAAAGCCAATATCCTAAAGGCACGGCGATTTATTACGCGATCTTTCATTCGGTCTCGGCTTTCTGCAATGCCGGGTTCTCCACTTTCTCCAATAGCCTGGAAAATTATCAGGGCGATATTCCGGTGATACTGGTTTTCTCGATACTCATAATCTGCGGCGGGTTGGGATTCGTCGTAATAAGGGAGCTTCTTGATAAAGCCGGTAACAGGAAAGTGAAACTGTCACTTCACTCGAAACTATGCCTGAGTGGAACCGCCGCCTTGCTGGTTTTAGGCACACTGGCTTTCCTGATAGCGGAACATCAAAATGCTTTCAGACATATCGGATTTTTCAAGAGCCTGGCCAACGCTTTATTCCAATCTGTGACCAGCCGTACCGCCGGGTTTAATACTATATCTCAGCCGGGATTAACCGAGGTCAGCTTGATGCTAACCATGGTGCTGATGTTTATTGGCGCTTGCCCGGGATCGACCGGCGGCGGCATAAAAGTGACTACGATACTGGTAATCCTGATTTTGGTTTACAATCGTTTCAAGGGGGAGAATTTTATCACGGCATTCAAACGCACGATAAGCAACGAATCGCTAATTAGGGCTTTGACAGTTTTTATCTTAGCTATCCTCGTGATAATCGCGCTTTTGGCGTTTTTCATGTTCGCCGAGGAGAAGCCGGTATCGCATATTATAAGCCATGGTTGGCTAGGAGAAAGCCTGTTCGAGGTCCTGTCGGCCTTTGGCACGGTCGGCCTGTCGTTGGGGATGACAACCCATTTGCATTGGCTGGGTAAGTTCATTTTAATTATAACCATGTTTGCCGGCCGGGTAGGGCTCCTGACACTGGCTTACGCTCTGGCCCGACCGCCGAAACAGGGAGAAATCGTGTACGCCGAGGAATCGGTGATGACCGGTTAAATTCGGCGAAAGACAGATCCGGTTTGTTAACGTACAGACTGGTTAAAACGCTAAAAAGAGCCGATAATTGTAAAATAGGGTAAAATGATGAAAGAGTTTTGCGTAATAGGATTAGGTAATTTCGGATCGATGGTGGCCCGGCGCTTAACTGATCTCAAATGCAAGGTCACTGCAGTCGATATTGACAAGGCCAAAGTGCAGTCGCTTCAACCGGATGTCGATTTGGCAATTCTGGCTGATTCCACCGACCGGAAAATCCTGGAAAACCTTGAAGTGCAGAATTTCGATTGCTTTATCGTCTCCACCGGCCAGGATTCGCACGCCTCGATTCTGATCACGCTTCATCTTAAAGAATTGGGCGCGCGGAAAATCGTGGTTAAGGCCAATTCCGCCGATCACGCCCGCATACTCAAGAAAGTCGGCGCCAGTGAGGCGGTTATCCCGGAGGAGGAGATGGCGGTTAAGGTGGCGCGAAGTTTGGCGCAACCCAATATTATGGATTATTTGCCTTTAAGCGAGCATTATTCTATCGCCGAAATTCTGACTCCCGCCAGGTTTGTCGGTAAAACCCTGATGGATATTCAACTTCGCTCCAAGTACCATATCGAGGTCATCGCTATCAAAGATAGCGCGACCGATGAATTCAGTTTCATCCCCAGCGCCGCGTATGTAATCAAGCAATCGGACGCCCTGGTTGTTCTGGGCAAAGAAGAGAATATTGAGAAGATACGGGAATAAACAATACCGAAGGTTTTTTTATCCCCAATCAAACAATGACTGCTTTTAGTTATACGCCGGATAATGTGGCTTCTAAAATCAACTAGTCCTCATGCTCAATAAAATCTTTATCCATAACAGTGCCGCCCTTCGCGGCAGTCTCGGCGGGCTTAACTCCGGCGCCATGGGAGTACACCATCTCACCGCCCAGATAGCCGCCATATGAAACGAACACAATCGCCAGTCCACCTATGATAACCGGCAACCAGTTTAAACTGTTTTCGATCTTTTTTCGGAAAACCAGGCGGACAACAGCCAATAAGACCATAGTACCCAGAGTCAAGAACCCCATCAATTCATGGGTATCAAGCATCTCGCCCACGGATGCCGGGTGCCAGCTGATATCTTCGGCTATCAAACCGGATATTACCGCCGCGGCCGCGCCGGCCAGGGCAAACCACATTAAGATAAACGCGCTCTGTCTCAACCGGTCCCGCTTAAACAGCACACCCAGCAAATCCAGAACAAACATCACGATAATTAGAGCGATAGGGAAATGAACCAACATCGGATGAAAATTAGTCATAAATTCTCCTTTATTTGTTAATAGTAACGGACAATAAATTTCTATTATTAGATATGAATTTTGTCAAGTGATTATCCCGGCTTGAAAACTATTGAAGTTGTTGACAAAATAGGTAAAAACCGAGAATTTATATATGTTCCGTCAGGTCGTGCCCGGCAGGGTGTGACCTGACGAAGCTTGGCAGGCAGGTCACGCTTCGCTACGACCTGCCTTAACACAAATTTTGATTTCTCCAACAATTTGGATAGCCTAAAAGCTATCGAGCTTGCCAAAACCAATACTATCTTTCCCAGCCTTCCATCAGTTGATTGCGGAATCCTTCCGGATCGCTCGTGGGCAATTTGCAGACGCCGTATTTACACACATAAGCTGTAGCCTTCCCCCCTATCGCGGTCTTATCGGATGTCGCGGGTATTAATTCGATAATCGAGTCTTCGGCGCCTTTGGCCGGAATCAGGGTCAACACGGCATGAGCCGGATTTATATTCCAAAATGTTGTCACCAGTTTGTCCATTGATTCCGAACCCTTGCCGCCGGCAATGATGACCTCATAATATGGCCCGTTCAGTTTCAGCGCCGCGTCCACCCACCCGGCCATCTCCAAACCAGCTCTGGCTATTATCCCCGATGAGGCGTTTATTGTGCGGGATACAATATCATAATATTCGGTATCGCCGGTGATAGCGGCTGTTTTCAGTATAGCTTGAAGTAGAGCAGAATTACCTGATGGTTGAACGCTATCGAATAGTTCCATTTTCCGGCCCAGGATAATGTCGCTTCTTTTATGCGTAAAATAATAGCCGTCATTTTTGCTTTTAAAATTTTCTCCGACATATTCGATAAGTTTAATTGTCTGCCGCAAATAATCTATCTTGCCGGTTGCCTGATATAATTCTATAAACCCATAAGCTAAAAACGCGTAATCATCCAAAACGCCTTCATTTTCGGCTTTGCCATCATAGGATGACCGGTATAAGCTCCCATCAGCCCGAAGATGCGCGCGTAAAATGTAATCGACAGCTTTTTCGGCGGCCACCCTGTAGCGATCATCCTTGAATGCCGCGAATCCTTGAGCGAAGGCGGCGATGGCCAGTCCGTTCCAGGAGGTGATAATTTTTTTATCGAGATTAGGCCGGGTTCTTCCGGCGCGACAGGAACGAAGCACGGGAAGATATTTATTAAAAAGATCATCCAGCTCAGAATCACTTCTGCCATATTTCTTGCCAAGCTCCGTCATGTTCGCCCGGCGGGTGATAATGTTCAGTCCTTCAAAATTGCCTTGCGGCGTGATGCCAAGTATTTCCGCCAGTACGGGGCCGTCATCGTTGCCGGCGAGTTTTGTTATCTCATCATATGACCAGAGATAATAAAGCCCTTCTTCACCGTCGCTGTCGGCATCATAGCTGGCATATAATCCGCCCTCCGGCCCGCTTAAGTCGCGGATCATAAAATCAAGCGCGGCCCGCCCAATAGCGGCATAGCCGGGATTATCGAACACGGCTGAGGCCTCTATATACAGGCCGGCGATCTGGGCGCTATCATAAAGCATCTTCTCAAAATGAGGCACCAGCCAGGTTCGCTCTACCGTGTAGCGATGAAAACCGCCGCCGATATGATCATGAATTCCGCCCGAACCCATTATATCAAGCGTGTTTTTTATCATCTCCGAAAAACGGGGATCGCCGGTTTTACGGTAATAGTGAAGCAGGAACTGCCAGCGAATCGGAGTGGGAAATTTCATGTGTTCGCTAAACCCGCCCCACTCATGGTCATAGTATGTTTCGCTCGTACGGGCTATGGCCTCGATAGTTTCCGGGGTAAGTTCAGTTCCTTTTTCCAAGGCGGGGCGATGTGATATTAATGAGGCCAATTGCAATGCCTGGTTTTCTATTCTGTCTCTCTGTTCATTGAATAATTCCGCAAGCTGCGCGGTAAGTTGCTTGAATTGTCGATAAGGGAAATAGGTTCCGCCGAAAAACGGTTTGAGTTCCGGTGTTAAAAATACCGATAACGGCCAACCGCCTCCGCCCGTTAAGGTCTGTACGGCATCCATGTAAACGGCGTCGAGATCGGGCCTCTCCTCGCGATCGACTTTGATATTGATAAAATTTTCGTTCATGAACTCGGCGATATCATCTTTAGTGAAAACCTGCTGTTCCATCACATGACACCAATGGCAGGAGGAGTAGCCGATAGAAAGGAAAATCGGCTTATCTTCGCTTTTCGCCCGATTTAAAGCCGCTTCGCCCCAGGGATACCAGTCTATCGGATTATAAGCGTGTTGTTGAAGATAAACCGAGTTTTCGTCCTTGAGATGATTCCCGTCACGCCGGATTACTTCGGGGGAAATAAGTTTTTGGACCGTGACTTCGATATCTATAGGAGCCTTTTTCACGTTTCTAACCGGCTTGCCCATTATTATCCCTCATTTAGATGATTCCTGAGCATTATTATCGGCAACACAATTGGAAATGGTATTTACAAAGCATTTATTGTTTATCAAAATTCAACTCATTAAAATTGACAATTTTCTATAACTTGTTATCAAAACTGGAATTAAGATGGCCGGGTTCCTGATAAGAATGATGGCAGCTTTTAAGATATTTATTAACAACTAATAGAGATGATAATAAAACAGCCCCGACATCATGCCGGGGCCAAACACTAACACCAAAAACCAAATATTTATTTAGTGTCCATAAGACTTAATCATCTGTAAGACATTCTGCAAGGAATTGGTAACATCGGATAAGACCTTGGAATAACGTTTCAACAGCTCGGTATACTGCCAGCGCATCGAAAACGCTTTCTCGGGAAATTCGAAGATATCCAGAAGCGTTTTCTTATATATTTCATCGATATATTGCAGTACATAAAAAGGGTATTCCGGGATATTGGGATCGTGTATAAGTCCTTTGGAAATTTTATCCCGATAAATTTCTATTTTCTCCAATACGATAGTCCCGAAACACCAGGGTGTCATAAGCGATGAGCTGTTGGTGGAATCGGAATAATACCTGTAAATATTCTTCAGAAGCTGTTCAAGGATAATTTTCCTGGCCCGGTAATAGGCCAAAGTTTCTTCATGCTCTTCCGGGGTGATTTCCATTTTTTGCTTAATATTATTGTATTCCCGTAAAGTCCGTTCTTCTGATTTCTCAAGGAAACGATAATACAGATCAATATATACCTTGATATTCTCGCTGGAGGTGAAAATGTAATAGCCACCGTCATCTTTGCTGATTCGGGTGTCCCTGGTCTTTTTCAGAATCTCCGGGGTGAAACCTCGTTCAAGACCGTTACTAAGCATTTAACTCTCCTTTGGCTGTCATTCAACAACCATAAAAGCAAATCATATGCCCGAAATAAAATGATGCTGAATACCTTTGGCAATCGCCCTTTTGAAAAAACTAAAAACCAAAATCTGTATTACCCTCGGCCCAAAACTTAAAGGTGTTGTCATTCATTATCTTACGATTAACCAAACAACCGCGCATAACCCCGCAAAAAACAAAAATGTCACGGTTTTCAAACCAATATCGTACCTATGTTCGATTTCCAGCAATCTTCGTGTAACTGCCCCAATACCATCATCATGCAACCTGCTTTCGGCTGTCCAACCGTTACCCGGACCGAAATTTACTGTCTTTCTCACCATTGTCCGCTGTTTCCGCCTCGCATACCGTCCGTTCAAGAGGCTTATAGAATAATATCTTGCAGTACAGTTCTATTTCCTCTCATTATAATAACTATCAATTCATAAAAAGGCAACCCTAAAACTGATTTTCTCGTGAAATAAATTGCAAGGATAGTGCAAATAGTTAACGACCAAAAGTTATATAGGAATTTATGCGTGAAAACATATTTTTCGACTATTAATCGTTCAAAAGCTTTCGGCGATACGGAAATATCGACATCAAACCGCCGGTGTGTATAAAAACCACATTGCTTTTTGCACGTATTTTTCCGCGAATAATATGATCAAACAGGCCAAGCATCGCTTTACTGGTATAGGCCGGGTCGAGGATAATCCCGGCGTTTTTGGCTACCCCTCGAATAAGGTTGGCTTCATTGGATGATATTTTCGCGTAGCCGGGGCCGATATAATCATCGAATATGAATATATCGTTTGGGTCTATGATAGTATCCAGTTTGTTTTCATTTACAAACGCGTTTAACAAGCGGTTGATCTTATCGATAAAAAACAGGGAATTCCGGCAAACCGCGTAGCCATATATTTTAGCCGGCCAATTCAGATACCGGGCGGCCAGAAATAACCCGGCGTAGGTACCGCCCGAACCCACCGCGCAGACTACGTATTTGACCGCTATTCCGGCCTTATCGAGCTGCTTTTTCAATTCGATACCGGCCAGAAAATAGCCCCATAGCCCGAGACTATTGGACGCGCCCTCCGGGATTATATAAGGGCGTTTGCCTCTTTTAGTCAGACTCGCCGCGCGCTTTGTCATCAGGCCTTTGATATTCTTGTCATACTCGGTATCGGTGATATATTTGATTTTCGCGCCAAACAGCGTATCCAATAATAGATTGCCATCGGGTATTGACGGTTTGGCGCCTTTGACTACCAGTTCGCAATCAAGGCCGATTCGGGCGGCTAAAGCGGCGGTGGCGCGGCAATGGTTGGACTGCACTCCACCGCAGGTGATCAGGGTATCGGCTTTGCGCGTGACCGCGTCATACAGGATAAACTCCAGCTTGCGGACTTTATTGCCCGACAGCTCCGACCCGGTGAGATCATCCCGCTTGATAAATATCTCGATCCCCGATTTAGGCGCCGGCGACAGGGAGAACGCCTCTAAAGGCGTAGGCAGAGTAGCCAGTTGAAATCGCGGCGGCGGTTTCAGTTCATTTTTCATGCTGAAAATTATAGCGGAAAGACAGAAGCTTGGCAAGCGGGATTTTTTTGGGGGCTTTAGTTGCTATGCTATTTAGCTCCAGCGGCCGAAAGGGGGCATAATGAGGCCATCCGCCAGGCACAGCACGTATCCCACCTCACAGTAGATGAGGTGGGGTACCCGTAGATGATATCCTGAGATTCCTGAAAGACCAAATCCCAATTCCGATACAAACCTGCACAACCGCTCAAATTAACATATCCCTAAAGGCCGGACAGTAGTGATTTTATATCTTGAATAAAAACTATTGTTATGCAAAAAAAGGCAGAAGGAACCAATTCAATATATTAAGAGATAAATTTCTGCTAAATATATTATATTTATCAAGAAAAATCGTTAGGGAAAGTACGCACATCAAGGCCGAAAAGATCAATGAATGTATTACTGACATCACAAATACTGAAGAGCCTATTAGCCATTCGCTTTTATAATCATGACTATAAAAAGCCGAATATATAATACAAAGAAATATTACAAACATTGATAGATAGATTACCGCCTTTCTATAGCAATTAAATAGTTTCATTGGTATGCTCCATCTTTATTCACAGGTGCCCCACTCCACGGTAGATAGAGTGGGGTACCCGTATAACAGGTTAATTAACTTGTTTTAACTATCGGTACCCTTTTTCCACTCAAGAGTGGGTAAGCGCGTAATCCATCTTCGATAATCAGCCAAATAATTATCGTGTAAAAGACGGCCAATAACAATTTCATTAGCTACATTTTGTTCAGAAGCAAATACGTTTATTGCTTTTAATGAGAAGTCAGCTTCTTCACAAAATTCTCTATAGCTTTCAGGCTTGATTAAGAAATCTGAAGCCCAATTATCAGCCTCGATTTCTTTTTCAGATTTAGTTTGGTCGTTAACATCAACAAATTCATCAGTTTTATTATGCAAGAGAATGTGGGCGGCTTCGTGGAATAAAGAGAACCAAAAAATATCTCTACGTTTATATCTAATTGTAAGTTGAATTAAAGCTTTGTCAGATTTCAGCCATCGAGCGGCGCCATTGACATAAGTCTTTTCCAGATGAGGGACAAAAACCAACGCAACACCGCATTTTGCGCAAATATCTTGAAGGTTCCCGCCAAAATCTTTACCGATATTGCGGGTAGAATATTTGATGTTTCTTAATGCATTTAAGAATTCCGTTTTATCATATTTTTCTGTAGTTACATCTTGGGCTAAAATTTCGCCCTGCCGCAACCAGGCCGTTAATGCTTCTTGAGAAGCTTTTTTCTTAACATCTTTCCTATAAGAAATATTTTTGACCATTTTCAGTCGGGAAAACGATACAAGACCAAAGAAATTAAGTAATTCCGATGCTTTCTCTATTTTATTTTTCGTTTTCTTCACCCAACCCAGGCTGGCCATTTGAGCATACGGGAAATTTCCTGCATTCCTTATTTCCAATGCAAGCTTTTTATCGGCTTCGGTTTTGGCTTTAACCATTTGATAATTGGCTTCTAAGTTTAACCAAAACTTAGAAGTTACTCCCAACACTCGCTCAAGTTGTAAGGCCGTATCAGCTGTTATCGCGGCTTTGCCATGAATTATCTCGTTAATCGTCTTAATAGGGCGATCCATTCTACGAGCTAATTCTGTCTGTTTCATTCCTATAACCTCCAAAGCTTCTTTAAGCGATTCACCCGGAGGTATTGGATAATTCGGTAAATCTTCTATATCAACATTACTAATGGTAATCACCTACCTCTAATATTTTAACGCCAGTTACTTTATTCAATTCCAGCACACCATTTACATAAATGTCATCTTTATTGCCTAGTGGCTCAAATATTAATCTCTTCGGGTGCTCGATGTAAACAGCAAATTGTCCTTTTCGATCTCCTTTAAGAGGATGGCAACGAGTTGGTGGAAACATGTTTAAATCAGCCAGTGTAGGGGCGGCTATTATCTCGTTGATCCTCTGAATCAGTTTTTTAGCGTTATTGATGCCATATGCTCTGCAAGCCTGTTTGAATTCCTTGCATTGCTTCTCAAGTTTAGTCGATTTATATTCAATATACATTATATCGTCAAATATTCCAAATTATTTTTAACCCCAAGGGTTAAAATGTTTCAATAATTTTGAGTTATTTCCAATTTTATTTAGCCAGTCTGGAAATATTACCAATCATTTTGCTTGTAACTAGTTATTTTATCAGTCCTTATGTCAATATATCTACTTAACCATCTCATATCATTCTAAATGCAGAAATGTCAAGAAAATTATTTAATGGAAAAACTGTCAACGATAAAGCCGCCCAACGCGGACGGCTTTCATTACTTGTCAATTCAGTTCTGTATATTACACATTAAACGGGTACCCCACCTCAACTACTGTGAGGTGGGATAGGTTATAACGGGCATCGAGGGAAAAAGGATATTCCCATTTCAATTGATGAGTTTGAATTATGAGCCTGGGAGATGTAAAGAAATTACCCACTCCACAGTAGATGGAGTGGGGTACCCTTCGTAAGCCCCTGCATTAGGGCGCTAATTTTACTTCTTCGCCTTCATCGCTATCGGGCGGGCGGCATCGGTGACGGCGCCGATTTTGGCGGCGTAGCTGGTTTTGTGGTCGATATCATCATCGGTGACTATGTGAACATCCAGAAGGCCGTCTGTTTTATAGCCGGTCTGTAAATAATTCATCTCGGCTAAACACAAACTCCAACCCTCCAGCCAGGTCAGTAAATCATCCCGCTGCTTTTTGGTGCCGTTAAAATGAATGAGCAAATCGATATCGCTTTTGGGGCCGGCGGTCGCGTTTTTGGTACTGCCGAACACATAATAGCCTTTCACGCCGAAACGGACCGGATCGAGCTGGGAGGCGATATACTCCGACATCCGTAAACGCCAGGCCCAGAAATTATCCGACTGCGGGGCGCTTTCAATTTCCGGCGCCGCCGTTTCATAGACTTCCGAACCTGATTCGCTTAAAATACCGATTGCCTCGTTCAATTCGGCATTCATCAAAACCTGCAGGATAGAGCCATTGGTCGATTGGGGGACATCGATTAGGCGCACGGTATCGGCCAGAAAAGCGTATTCGGGCAGAATATGGGGCAGTATATTTTGGCTCTTCAGAAGGAAGCGTTCGTTGAAAACTATATTTTTATCATCCGGATATAGAGGCAGATAGCGGATACGGGCTTCCACCAAATCCTGGAAAAAATGAGTGCCGAAAGAAAGATCGGGCAGGTAATTTCCTTTCTGACGGGCGATCTCGATTAAGACAGCGGTGTTGTTGATATCGGAATAGGTGACATTGACCCCTAATTTGATATCGCCGCGGCTGCCCCAGCGGCCCGGGCCCATCAGAATAAACTGACGTTTGGGTAACAGCTTGTTAAGCTGGCTGACCGCCCGGCCGACCGCCATCAGGCTGTCCCTGTCGGTCAGATCGCCGTAGCGGGCGGGATCGACATAGACTATATGGGTAATATCCGGCACCCGGCCGTTGGAAATATAACGATTGGCGGTAAAGATGATTTTTGTTTTAGGCAAACCTTTGGGAATAGGAGCCGGAACGCTGTCCTCGGAATAACTTTGCGGCCGGCACTGAAGCAAGTAAAAGTCCTCGCCGTCGTGGGCGAATTCGATATCCACGGGGGTCTCCAGCTTGTCCTCCAGTAACTTGAGCATATCATGCATCTGCTTAACAAAGGGCGAATTAGAGATCAGTCCATCGAAAGTAACCACCAGGTCATCCTTCTCGAAATCGATATTCATGGCGAACGGGCGTCTTAGATTTTGACCATCATAGATAGATATGATTTTGCTGATATTCGGGATTTCATTACCGAACATCCGTAAAAGGTCATCTGCTTTTACTGTTTCAAAAGTATTTGTTTTCAAATTGACGACATCAATATTCCTGGGAGAATAATGTATAACCTCATCGGTGGTGACATTGGCTCTTAATTCCGGCTGTCCGGGAGCGATCAAGACAGGGTAGTCATCACTTACCCGGTCCACTGCCCGGGTGCCGAGGCCGGGAACCATGCGAATCAGGCCGTCTTCGCGCTTAATCCGGGGCGACCATCGAAACTCATTTCGGCTGAAAGCCACGCCCGCGAACAGGGGCAGAAAATAATCGCCGATTTGATGGCCGACCACTTCCTGTATCATTATCCCCATCTCTTCGGCGAAATCTATCAAACCCCTTTCCGACCGATACTCAACCGGGTCGGGGCCGAAAGTTGAGGCGTACACTTCGGCGATAGCATCGGTTAAAGCCGCCAGCCGTTCCTGCTTACTGCCCTGATTGGCGATAAAGAGACTTTTATACTTGCCGGAAAAAGCCGCGCCAAGCCTGTCCTCAAGCAAGCTCGAACTGCGAACGATCAAAGGCCGCTGTTCGAAATCATCCAACGCCATCGATAAACCCTGGATTATCTCCGGCGGGAAATGGCTATTTTTGAATGTCTGGACCACGTGGGGGTATTCGAGGCGAATCTGGTTGATATCTTTGTATTTTTGCTCGACTACCTCATCGAGGTTGTTGAAGCTTAAGAACTTTAATATTACATCGGAGGTGATATACCAGGTTTTCGGGATTTTTATTGATTGACCATGACCGCTTTCTTTCAGAGATTTTTGCAATATATGATTAGCTAAAAATAGGCCGGCGCTCTTGCCGCCCAGTTTACCGTGGCTATCCGAGGAGAAAATCGTGTTGTCTAAAAGATCATAAAAATCACTGATTTCAACATATTCTTTGGCGATATTGATATAATTAAGCTGGCCGGAGAAAAACCGCCGTATAAGCGAAACCTTGATGCCTTTTTCGGTGTTCGGAGGAAGCACTATACCCTCAGGAGCGATATGACGGTAGCGCCGTATATCGTCCATCACTTCCCCTAACGAAAGATTGCGATTGGCAACTTTCACCAGGAAACTGGTTTTATCATATCTCATCCATTTCTGGATATTATTCAGGATTTGCTCATCGGACATATGCCGGGCGGCTATTTTGAAAATTTCGTTGCTTAAATTTTCGGATATACTCAATACCTGTTTCTGATGTGGCCGGTTGTCATCGCTTTGAGACGATCCATTGCCGATATCCACTATACTGGCGTTGCTGCGTAATTTCTCGGCCTCCTCGATTCCCGACCAACAAAGGTGATTCAGCATTTTCTGGCAGACATTCAAATAAAGGTTCCTATCGGTCTGCCTGAGAAGACTTAAAACCACGCGCCATTCATTAGTGCCCAACTCCGACAAATTTTCCCTGGCCTTCTGATATTCCTGGAAAACCTGCCTCATTTTCTTATGCATTATGAAATGGCCGAGGCGGTCAGCGATAGTATCCAGCAATTTGATTTCTTGAGTTATAAATGGACCTTCGTCCGCGTTGGGCATTTCCCTTGTGTAGTAAACGCATAGGCAGCCGATAGTCTGATCTTGAATAGTAATTTCCGTTTTTAGTACCCATTGGGTTTCTGTAAAATCAGGCAATACATAATCTTTTTCGTCGACAGTTATTTTTGCCTGACAGACATCCGGATACTGCATACTGGGCGGTATTACTTTAATTATTTCGTTATAAATATATTCCAGGTCGGCTTCCTGATTATTTAAAAGTTCCTCAATTTTATAAAGGCAGTTTAGCTCTTTTTCTCTTTCCTGCAGAAAACGGATTAAATCATCGGCCGGTTTGTTTTGATTATTCATAAAAAATCACCCCTCGGCCGCAACGGCCGTCAACTTTTACTTTTAGCGGAGAGGAAAATTCTACATGTTTCACGAAACGCGTCTCGGCCACAGTTGACCTCTGATTCAGCCAATCCCAGTTTATCTTGTACTGGCCCCAATGATATAAGGAAAAATAGCATATTTGGAAGCTGGTGACATTATGAAAAAAGTGCGATCCCTGGCTGAGATTGAAATTCAAATCCGACAATGTCGATTCGACGATCACTTTCGCTCCCGATATCTGCCCGAAATTTACCGGAATGCCGCCTTGCGGGTCTGATGTTCCCCAGCGACCGAAACCGATAAGCAAATATGGCTTTTTCTTCTCGACCAGAGATCGATTGATATTCTCCAGTTCCAAAGCCATGTCCGGCGTGTATTTCACATCAAAGGTCTCCGGCTTTATATAAACCACATCTCTGATATTGTCAACAACTCCATTGCCCAGAACCGATTCGGAAGCCACCAGGACCCTGTCATCCGTCAAATCGGAATCTGACACCTCCACCTCGGCTTGCGATACGACCATTGGCCTGACCTGCAGGAATCCGAAAGTGGCCGGCACGCATTGTTGATGATCGAGGGTCATAGCGAATTCGATTTCCACCAGGCTGCCCAGCGTGTCCTCACAGGCCTGCAACAGCGTTTTTAGAAATTCATTCAGCGGCAGTTGATTTGTTCTTAAAATCGGCGCAAAATCCAAAATCCTTGGCCCTTTGATACCGGTTCCGATTGTAATTCTGTCATTCTGAGGCGAATAGGTCGAAGCCAGATAGCGCAGGGTTCCATCGTATTCACTATCGGCAAGATTGAACCTGGCCAGGTATTCCGATTCTTCAATCGGATTGTAAACCGGCGGTTTGCCCATATTAACAGCCCAGAATTCGGTTTGAGTTTGTTTCAATAGATCGTTAATCGAATTGTACGGCGGATTGGATCGGGGATAAGCCGGTGAGTACGACCAGGCTTTGCCATCGTCGACAATCGCCTTGCCCAGGCCTATCGCCAGATCGACTACGCCCTCATCGGGTTTGGCATGGCCGGTAGGATAAAAATTGTATGACCTGGCCACGCCGGACATATGAGGATAAAAACGATCCCCGAAACGAGTCCCGACTACCTCCTGAATAACAACCGCCATTTTTTCATCGATAGTCGCGTGATGCGTCGATTTCATGTAATTGCCGGCGGCCTTGAAAAATGTCGAGGCGTACACGAACTTGATCGCCTCGGTTAGCTTTCGGAAACGGGTATCCGCGTCCGGTTGATTATTGGGGATCATTTTCGTGGCGTAAACACTGGCGAACGGCTCGAACATGGCATCCTCCAGCATGCTCGATGACCGTATGGCCAGGGGAGTATGAATCTGCTGTACCAGCGCCCGAAGATCGCCGACCAATTGAACCGGCAAAGAAGCTTTTTGAAAAGCGTGAGCGATGAGGTCATCGCGGGTATCGGCATAAGCGATTTCATACAAGTCGTTTTGCTTCATGAACAGATCAAAATATTCCGTAGTAATCACGGTCAGAGTTGGGATATTCGCCGTCAGATCCGGCGTGTATTTATTTATCTGGCTTGATTGAATAATTCCGTTCATTTTAGCCAAGCCATGAGCCTTGCCGCCGAGTTCGCCGGAACCGATATAGGTGAATTTATCTTTGCCGGAAAAAAATTGACGGTCGAAGCGGGCTAATGTTTTATGATAAGGGCTATAGTCTGTTCTCGGCATTTGAACATACCTTTTGTTATGATTCAGAATTGGCAGGCAGGTCACGTGCTTCCGCGACCTGCCTTAGAAATTTCGATCTTTTATCGTCAAACTGAGAGCTTCATGTCGAAAAGCATTCAATTTTACAAATATTTAAACCCAGCCGCGATCTTTGCAGGCTTGCGCCACGCGTCCAACCGCGATAATATAGGCGGCGTCGCGCATGTAAATTTTCCGTTTTCTGGCCAGGTCGCTGACAGCTATGAACGCCGAGGTCATTTTGGTGTCGAGTTTGCCCAGAACCTCGTCTTTTTCCCAGAAATAGTTCATATTGCATTGAACTTGTTCAAAATAGCTGCAGGTGACACCGCCGGCGTTCGCTAACAGATCGGGGATCAGGAAAATACCGCGCTTGGCGATAACTTCATCGGCTTCGGGCGTAGTCGGTCCGTTGGCGCCCTCGGCAATTATTTTAACCTTTTTGCCGATCTTGTTGACATTATTTTTGGTTATCTGGTTTTCCATCGCCGCGGGAATTAATATATCGACTTCCTGTTCAAGCCAGGCGTCGCCGGGCAAAACCTCATAGCCCAGGTTTTTAGCTTTGTCTTTATCGATACCGCCGAAACGGTCGGTTATTTCCAGTAGTTTCTTTAATTCAATGCCATCGGCCTTTTTGAAACTGTAGGAGACTTGATCTTTCTGATCCCAGCACGATACGCAGATCACCTTACCCCAGATTTGCTCGTACAGTTCAATCGCGTAACGGGCGACATTGCCAAACCCCTGCACGCTGGCGGTAGTATCGGCCGGCGGGATATTAAGCTGTTTCAAAGCCTCGCGGACAGTGAATATCAAACCATAGCCGGTAGCCTCCGTACGGCCCAGAGAACCGCCCATGCCCACCGGTTTACCTGTAATAAAGCCGGGCAGTTTCTGACCTTGAATAGCTTCGAATTCGTCCAGCATCCACAGCATGTGTTGTGAACTGGTCATGACATCCGGGGCGGGCACATCATTAAGCGGGCCAAGATTTTTAGACAATTGACGGATCCAGCCGCGGCAAATCTGCTCCTGCTCTCTTGAACTCAAGTTATGCGGATCGCAAACCACGCCGCCTTTGCCGCCTCCGAGAGGAATATCGACTACGGCGCATTTCCAGGTCATCCACATAGCCAGCGCTCTGACCGTATCGATAGTCTCCATCGGGTGGAAACGGATACCGCCCTTGGCCGGTCCGCGAGCGTCATTATGCTGTACTCTGAAACCACGAAATACTTTCACGGTGCCGTCATCCATCCGAACCGGAATGCTGAGATGATATTCTCTTAAATTAACTTTAAGTAAATCTCTTGTCCCTTCGTCCAATTCCAATAAATCAGCGACCTTATTAAACTGTGCCTGAGCCATTTCAAATGGATTATATGAACTGGCAGCCATTTATTTATCCTTTCTCTTAAGTGTCTTCATTTGCGGGCAATAATAATCTTCTGTTATATGAAAGTCAAGATTATACTGCTTTTATTCTGGAAACATAACATATGAATATATATGTAGTTACATCAGTTTGTTTAAAATTTTGCTTCTTTTTTTATATATTTCTATGCTTTTCGCGAGCATCAATAATGTTATGCTTTTATAGTTTCGCTTTTAATGTTTTACGAGAACAAGATCGGAATAAAAAAAATACTGAATATAGATTTCTGATAATTACAATTGTCTTAAACAGTCATAGATATTTGACATCCTGAAGAATATTCTGTTGAAATTATCAAAGCCCGGACAGTAATGATATATTTTACTTCCTTACCCGAAAATCGGTAGACAATTCTTCTCGATCGGCTTAACTTTCAGTCATGAATTCTTTGAATTATAAGGAAATGGTGAAAGCGTTTCAAACCAACAACAGCACCTATGACGGCCGATTCTATGTCGGCGTGACCTCGACTGGAATATACTGCTTGCCATCCTGCAAGGCCAAACTGCCTAAGCTGGAAAATATCGTCTTTTACGATAATCGGGAGGAGGCTATCGCCGCCGGGTTGCGAGGCTGTAAGCGATGCAAATCGGAAAGCTATCCCGATATTTTGCCAAAATGGTTGCACGATGTCTTAAAATACATGAAAAACAATCGCAATGTCCGCTTAACGGAAACCAAATTAATTGAGATGGCGCCAGTCGATATTACGACTATACGCCGGTATTTTAAAAACCATCTGGGCCTGACACCGCTGAGTTTTCATCGCAAACTGCGATTGACACACGCCAAAGAGCTAATAGATTCTGGTCACAGTTATTTGCAGGCGGCCTATGAGTGCGGCTACGAATCATCCAGCGGGTTTCGGGATGCTTTCAGCCGTCAGTTCGGCTATCCGCCGGGGAGGTTTAATGGAAAACAACGCAATCGTCTATCGTGATATTAAAAGCCCTCTGGGGGAAATGATCGCCGGAGCGACAAGCAAAGGTGTCTGCTTTCTGGAATGGCATGATCGCGGCGGAGTGGAGACGATTTTAAATCGTGTTGCCAAACGCTATAAAACCGATCCTCAGCCGGGAAACAACGTTCATCTTGATTTACTGGAGCGGGAAATTGACAGCTATTTCCGCGGTGATTTAAAGCAATTCACCGTGTCCGTAGATGTCACCGGCACCGCTTTCGAACAAGCTACCTGGCGACAATTGCTGAAAATTCCCTATGGTGAAACGCGGTCTTATGGCCAGATTGCTAAAAATCTGGGCAAGCCCAAAGCCTCAAGAGCGGTGGGCCGGGCCAACGGCGCTAATTATCTTTCGATTGTCATACCCTGTCATAGGGTTATCGAGGCCAACGGCAATCTACGCGGCTACGGCGGCAAACTCTGGCGCAAAAAACGGTTGCTGGAGCTGGAGAATAAGCAGGTTAGGATGATTTGATGTAGGTTACTTAAGATAGGCTTCATAATGTTGTTGCCGTACAGTCTTGCTTTGTTTTACAGGCAAGCTATGCCTTGCAACTACCTGCTTACTCACAAAATACTCCTTCAAAAACAATTTTAACTTGATTATTTGTGTAACAAGGCTATAATTGCCTTGGTTTGCGATATAGGCCGCTTTTTCAATATACCAGACCCAATATCAGGCGGCCGATTAATATCAAAATTAAGGGAGCAAATATGCGCAACAAGCTTAAATCCCCGTATTTTATTTTTTATTTTCTACTGCCGCTGTTAATTATTATGCCATTTAAAAAAGCCTTGAGCCAGGATCTGAAACTTGAGGAAAATCTTGATGTTCAAGCCGCCATCGCGGTATTTGATACCTGGGTGATTCAGTTCATTGTTGATCATGAGATACCCGGCTTGTCCATAGGCCTGGTGTATGATCAGGAATTGATTTGGTCCAAACAATATGGCTACGCGGATCTGGCTAAGAAAATACCGACAACACCCTCAACAGCTTACCGGATTGCCTCCCTGACCAAACTATTTACCGCAACCGCGATTATGCAGTTGCGTGATGCCGGTAAATTGCAGCTTGACGATCCGGTAACTAAATATGTGCCCTGGTTCCATTTGAATGACCCTTATCAAGACAGCCCGGTGATTACAATCAGGCATCTGTTAACCCATACCTCCGGCCTACCGCGCGAATTGAATGGTCTGTATTGGGATGATGTCAAATTTCCCAATCATGATAAGTTCGTGCAGATGTTTCAGGAAGCTTCAACTATTCTTCCTCGGGAAACTGAATATAAGTATTCCAATGTGGCTTTTTCCGTACTGGGCGAGGTGATTGCTATCGTTTCAGGCGAATCCTACCCTGACTATATTGAAGGACATATCCTACATCCTCTGGGTATGGATGCTACTCAGGTCGTTCCTAAGAAAAATATGCCCGGCCTGGCTACCGGGTACAAATACCATAAAGCCTGTACGCCCCGTGAGCCAGAACCGTTTTTAGTTATTAATGCTATGACCTCTGCTGCAGGTATTGCAACTACAGTAAATGATATGGCGAGATTTGTATCTTTGCAGTTCAGGTCGGGACCAACTGGCGGGAATCAAATTTTGAAGGGTTCCACTTTGAAGGAGATGCAGCGGATACAATGGCTCGACTCGACTTGGGAGAGTGGCGTGGGAATCTCCTGGTTTATTAATAAGTATCCAGAAAGAGTACAGATCAGACATGGTGGCTACGTTAATGGTTTTACTTCCGCAATATCGGTTTCAGTAGCGGAAAAATTCGGCGTTATTGTTTTTTCTAATGCGGATGATTACGAGGTTTGGTCTGTAAGCAATAAAGCATGGTCGATAGTAACCCCAATAATCGATGAAGCGACCGCGGTTAGTGAAAAGCTAAAAGTAGCTGACTCAACCTGGAATGAATTCGCAGGAGATTATAAATGGGATGATGGCTCATGGTACAAGGTGATGATTATTAAAGGCGAATTGAGTGTTATCGATCCGCTTGCGGATAATCCCTGGTCGGAACGTATTCGGCTCGAATTAATATCGCCGGGCGTTTTTCGAATGGAAACTGGATCGCAAAAGGGTGAATTGATAAAGTTCGATATCGATCCCAGAAGTAAAAAGATGCGCATGGTCTGGCCGGGTTGCTCAGCCATAAGAGAATAAAAGCTAATTTGCCAATTATCGATACCACAGGATGGGTTTTATAAATCGATCATGAGAAATAGGTCAGGCCCCAAGTGGGCTTGACCTGCGTTCCTTCTCATTCCCAAACTCCAGTTTGGGAACGCAGGTACGGGAGAAACCCCGTTCCGACCCGGGGTTGCATCAAGCCCCAAGCAGGCTTGACATACACACACTACTTCTTCGCCGAAACGCTTACATCATCAAACAATATCGGCGGTACCCAGGCGCCGGAGAAAGTTGGGTAGAGCGTGTTGCCGACATCGGCGACATTTTGCAAAGTCTCGTAGATGTTGCCGGCGATCATGGCATCCTTGACCCGCCCTACGATTTCGCCGTTTTCCACATACAGACCGGGGCTGACGCCGATCGAGTAATCGCCATTGGGTATATTGCCGCTGTGAGGTCCCAGCGCGCCCTCGATAATTACGCCTCTGTCGATAGATTTCACCAATTGCTCGAAAGATTTATCGCCGGGCGCGATTCTCATATGAGCCATTTTCGGAATCGGCTTCAACGTGATAACGTCCCCGCCCCATTGGGTGGTTTTATAGCCATGCCCGGTCGATTTGGCTTTCAGTTTGCAAGCGTAATTCAAATCATAGATAAAGCTTTTCAAGACGCCTTTCTCTATCGGAATCAACGGCCGGCAGGCAACTCCCTCATCATCGAAAGCCCGCGCGCCAGGATAGCGTGAGTCGGCGGCATCATCCAGGATTGTCAGCTTGTCGCTGAATATCTTCTGCCCCAGCTTATCGGCCACCGGGGATGTCTTTTCATAGACGCTTTTAGAATCCAGGCCGCTTTGTACACGCCAGATTAAAGCCATCTGGCTGTTGGGCATGAATATGACTTTCATCTTGCCGCCTGAAGGTTCAACGATGTTTCTCGCTATGGTATACTTTTCGACTATTTCATCAAGATAGCTATCGGGCATTGGCTCTAATTTCTTACTGACAAAATATCGGTATATACCTGATCCCGAGCCGGGAAAAATAGCAACCGCGTATAAACCATAAAGCGTCGCCCGCCGGGTTATATCAGTACCTCGTGAATTCAGGATGTGAATAGATTCGATATGCTTAAACGATGTCAACGAAATCTCGGCATCGATACGCGA
>CAZFSN010000019.1:0-24933 GCA_964521815.1 uncultured Ignavibacteria bacterium
TTGAAGACAAAGACAGTATGCAGAAAATGCTGTCGGCTACTCTCGAATCAGAGGGCTATGAAGTTGACGCGGTTAGCGATGGCAAGGCCGGTATCGATAAGGCTCGCGATAAGAAATATGATGTCATCCTGACTGACCTTAAATTACCCAACATGGACGGTATGGGAGTCCTGTCGGAGGTTAAAGAGATTGATCCGGAAGCCTCGGTAATCCTGATGACTGCCTATGGCACGATCGAAACAGCCGTTCAGGCAATGCGCCTGGGTGCTTATGATTTTTTGACCAAACCGTTCGATACCGATCATCTTTCCGTGATAATAAAACGGGCCATGGAAAATCGAAGGTTGATGGCGGAAAATTCACTGCTTCGCGAGGAGTTGGCCAACAGTCTCGGCATGAAAGAGATAATCGGCAATTCCGATCAAATAAAAGAAGCAATGGACTTGGTACAAAAAGTCACTCAATCAGATGCTACGGTATTATTCCTGGGTGAATCAGGTACAGGCAAAGAATTATTTGCCCGGGCGATCCATAAACTTTCCAATCGTAAAAACGGCCCGTTTGTGGCTATAAATTGCGCGGCTATACCCCGTGAACTTCTTGAAAATGAACTTTTTGGCTCCGAAAGAGGCGCTTATACCGGGTCAGTAGCCCGCAAGATGGGCAAATTCGAAATCGCTAATGGCGGTTCGATATTCCTCGATGAAATAGGCGACATGGACATGGCGATTCAGGCCAAACTTCTGCGCGTACTTCAGGAACGTGAATTCGAGCGTTTGGGTGGAACCAAGGTTATCCCCGTGGATGTGCGGGTAATTGTCGCCTCGAATGCTGATCTTAAAGCGTCAATATCTAAAAATACCTTTCGCGAGGATTTATTTTACCGGCTATCGGTCTTTCCGATAACCCTGCCGCCGCTTAGGGAAAGACAGGGCGATTCCACCGTTTTGGCAAATTATTTTATCGAAAAATATTGTCTGGAAATGAATAAAAAGATAAAGAAACTATCGACTGATTCTCAAAACCTACTGGCCAAATATCATTGGCCGGGCAATGTCCGCGAACTGGAAAATACGATTGAGCGCGCGATAATCCTTTGCGCCGGTAAAACTATTACTCCCGAACACCTGGCTATCAGGTTGCCTTCAACAGAAGACATAAGACTTCGCGAGGGAGCCGGTTTAAAAGAGGTTTCCGCGCATGCCCAGGCTAATGCTGAAAAGGGCCTTATCAAACGCGTATTGGTGCAGACTCATGGCAATAAGCGCAAAGCTGCCGAAATCCTGAAAGTTGACTATACGACCCTATTCGAAAAACTGCGAAAATACGGCCTTAACAAAAAAGACGTAGAATAGTCCAAGTTACCTTCGATTTTTATAAATACCTTATAACCTATTGATATTCAAGGAATAAAAAGACCTTGACTTTTCGCTGTAAATGTGTATAATATTATAAGTATTAAGTATTGTTCTGGATGTTGGTTTTTCTACTAAATATTGATGTGGCTAATCGGGATTTATCATAAAACAACATGGTCGGAGGCCGTCAATTATGCCGAAATCGTTAATATTTATGGTTAGTCTGGTAATTTTATTTACAATATGCGCCTGGGGCCAGGATCCCGGCATTCGGGATAGCCTGATAATCGGTTCAATTGATGTGGAGTATGCGCCGGGCGAATCGACGATAGTCGATATCCCGATATATTTTGTCACTGATGATTCAATCTCGTCGGTTATGATACCTATCGCCTGGGACAGCCCGGATGGCAATATCGAGGCGGCATCATACGAATGGGCCGGTACGTTCGAAAACTGGGAATCCACTTATGGTAATGATAGCCATGACTGGTTTGTCGGCTTCCACGATTTGGGCGGAACCGAAGAGCCATATCTGTTCACCAATTCAGCAAGGCATCTTGGCCTAATACTTCGATACAGAATCGATGCTGATGCCGCGGAACAATATATTCCCATAGGGATTGGCGTTGGGCCGCATAATTTACCTCTGAATTTCGGCGTGACAACCGGTGATATGGACCAGGATTTGACGCCGGTGGTTGTGCCCGGCTATATAAGATATGGCGCGGTCGGCATCGATGATGAACCGACAGCATTGCCCAACGAATACGCTCTGGGTCAGAATTACCCGAATCCATTTAATCCGGAAACCAATTTCAGCTTCCAGATTCCCCAAACCGGCTATGTATCAATAGATATCTTCAATCTCCTTGGCCAAAATGTCAGAACATTAGTATCCGAACAAAAACAGGCCGGCAGTTATACCGCTCACTGGAACGGCAAAAATAATAGCAATCAGACCGTACCATCGGGGATTTATTTTTACCGGCTAACCGCGGATGGCTTTTCGAAAACTAAGAAAATGATTATGTTAAAGTAGGGGAGTTTCAAATAATTGAGGCGAGAGAACAAACTTCACCCTACAACGCCTCAGTTAGATGAATCCATAAACGCCGCTTTCCGCGGCGTTTTTTATGAGGCTATGTGGGGAGATTTTCCACCGCGCTTTAAATATTTATGTTCGGGCAGTTCGTAACGAAGCGTGACCTGCCTGCCAAATTCCGTCAGGCCTCAAGATCTTGAGATCACACCCTTGTGGGCACGACCTGGCGTAACATATATTATTTGATTGATTATTTAAAATTGAAAAGCGAATCTAACACCCGGCGAATCGTCGATAATAGCCGGCCCGAAAGCTAATTTGGATTTCTTGTCCGCTCGATGAGTCACTTTAAACGCGATATAAGTTCCGAGTATCGCGCCGGCGACAACATCACTTGGATAATGCACGTTTTCCTGCAGACGCGAGAAGCCAACATAAGCGGCGCCTACGTACGCGGGAATCCCCCATTTAAGCCCAAAATGATTATATATCACACCGGCGCTGGTGAAGGCTGTGGATGTGTGCCCGCTCGGGTAGCTGTAAGACTCCCCATTAGGGCGAGTGCGATTGGCTATGTGTTTCAGGCTTAAAGTCGCGAAACCGTTAATTACCTGGGCGCTGAAAAGATCCGACGCAAAAGACCTGATTTTGGAGTCGGGTCCTTTGCCGCCGAAATAATAAATGATCAGGGCTACAGGTACATGCAATAAAGCGCTGCCGCCGTATTCACCCAATTCAAAAAAGTCATCGGCAAATTTCGATTTTTCCAGGTGACGGTTTATTGCCAGCGACTCATTATCGAAATTAGATTTGAATATCAAAGGAGGAAGAGTCAATCCGCCGTAAATAATGTAAAAATCTTTATCACCGAGAATGTGACAGAAATTAACGCGAAGATTTTTCAGAAGCAAACGGCTATTGGATACCGCCGATTCATTTTTTATATCAGTGTCTTGCGACTTTTGGAGATAGAGATATTTAAAATAGTGACCAGTGGTTTTGCCATAATCCACGGGATGAGCGTTTAGATTATTCGAAAAAAAAGTAATCATAATAATTGTAAATATCAGGGCTATTTTCGTCAAGCCTGAATTGTAGAAATGTGAATATCGCATAACTAAAATTATTGCTTTCTAATTAATTTAAGGTAAACATAATGCTAATTTGCGGCGTCGAATTACCTGAGATTATTCATACCGCAATGCTTCTATCGGGTCAAGCAACGATGCTTTGCGGGCCGGGTAAATGCCAAAAAAGATACCGACCACGAACGCGAAACCGAAAGACAGCGCCACCGCTTCCGCAGGTATAAACGTACTCCAGCCGAAAAACTCGGTCAAAACGAACGAACCACCCGCCCCCATTAATATGCCTATAATCCCGCCCAATAGCGACAGGCTGATTGATTCCAGCATGAACTGCATCAGTATGTCCCGTCGACGGGCGCCAATAGCCATCCTGACCCCGATTTCACGGGTGCGTTCGGTAACCGACACCAGCATGATATTCATAATACCGATACCGCCGACAAGCAATGAGACTAAAGCTACGCCGGCCAGCAGATAGGTGATCGTATCGGTCGTCTCCTCCCGGGCCGAGGCGAAATCCGATTGCGACTGGATAAAAAAATCGTTGTCTTGGTCGGGCCGCAAGCGATGCGATTTTCTAAGAGATTTTTCGATTTCCAGATAAGCGGTTTTTAGCATTGACTCATCTTTTAAGCGGGCGATGAAGCGATTGAGGTTGTCGATACCGAAAACCCGCTTCTGGGCGGTAGTGTACGGTATAATTACGATATCGTCGAAATCCATATTGCCGCCGGAAGCGCCCTTGATCTCGGTTACGCCTAAAACCTCAAACCGGAGCCGTCCGATTCGGATAGTCTGGCCGACCGGATTGATGCTGCCAAAGAGATTTTCGGCCACAGTCGGGCCAATCACGGCCACTCGTTTTAAACCGTTTACATCCTGATTCGTAAAATTAGAACCATCTTTAATAATATAATTTCGAAGTTCCATGTATTCCGGGCTGGTGCCGATAACGGATGTGTTCCAATTTTGATTGCCATAAATAACCTGCTGATTACCTCTGATTTCCGGAACTATATAATCGACCGCGGTGCAGTCAGTTCTAAGCCTTTTAAGATCTTTCTCATCAAGCCTTTGAACTTCACCGGCCGCCGACCTGACGCCCCTCATATGCGGAGCGCCCGAACGAATATAGAGCAGATTGGTACCCAGGGCTTCGAGCCTGTCCGAAACCGCCTTTTTAGCCCCCTGACCCAGCGAAATCATCGTAATTACCGCGGCTACGCCGATTATAATACCCAGCATCGTTAGAAAAGACCGGACCTTGTTGGCCAACAAAGAGTTTAAGCTGACACCCAGGAATTCGGTGAAGTTCATTGCTTTTTCTCCATCCCGGGAATCTGGTTCCAGCTTCTCATTCTTTCCAGAAATTGTTCACGGTCCTGCAAGGCCTTTGAAGTGACAGTGGTGAGCACAGTGTCGCCCTCGGCCAGCCCGGAGATGATTTCGGCCTGCTCGAAATTAGACAGGCCGATTTCGACCTGTTTTGGTTCCTGTTGACCATTGACAATGGCGATTACCATCTTTGTAGGATTGGACTTTTTATGATTGTCGCCCGAATTACGCGATTGTTGCCCGGAACCTCTATTGCTTTGATCCGGACTATTGTTCCCGTTTGGATTGACCCCGATCATTCTGGCAATAGTGCGGGTGTCGGTTAAAGCCTCACGAGGTACCAAAAGGACATTTTCCTTATAACCGGCGACAATCTCAACGCTGGCATTCATGCCCGCCATCAAAAGGCCATCAGAGTTATCTACTTCGATAGTGACATCGAAGGTTGTCACGTTTTGTTCGACAGTGGCCTGGGGATGGATACGCTTGACTTCGCCCTGGAATTCGCGATCAGGATAGCTTTCAGCGATTACCGTCGCTTTTTGGCCGATCTGAATTTGGCCTATATCCACTTCATCCACCGATGTTCTGACAGATACCTTAGACATGTCGGCGACCGCGGCAATCGCTGTGCCGCCCGAAACAGCCGATATACCCGAAGCGATAATTTGGCCTTCTTCGACATATTTTACCAGTATGATGCCATTAATCGGCGATTCGATCACGGTATCGGATAAACGCTCCCGGGCGTCATCCAGAGTGGTTTTAGCCTTTATGAGGTTCGAGTTAGCCTGCTCCTTGGTTAAAAGCGCGTTCTCGTAGTCCAATTCGGATATTAAGCCCTGATCGTATAATTGCTTTTGCCGGTCAGTTTGCTTTTCAGCCTGCGATAGGGCGACGGTCGCAACTTCTAGGTCGGCTTGCGCCTGATCGAATTCGTTTTTAGCCGTAGTGGGATCCAGGCGAACGATTTGCTGACCTTTGGTGACCTTATCGCCTTCCTCGAAAGGAAAATCTATTATTTCGCCGGAAGCTTTCGATTTTAATTCTATCGTTTGTATCGGTTCGATAATACCGGTCGAACTTATGGCTATAATGAGATTGCCCCGCTGAACAGTCGCTGTAGATAATTGAAATGGCGCGCCCTGAGAATCAATCGCGCTTTTGAAAGGATTAAATATAAACAATATAACTATAATTATAATGACCATCGCCGAAAGTACTAATTTTTTCATCAAATTACTCCTTTATTCTCCCCTTAATCTAATATAACTAAAAATACATATCCACAGTTAATCCGCAAATAATAAAATCATCCTGGATTAACCGGCATGTATATATTATCAATATTTAGATGAAAAAGATTCCGAAAAGTTTAAGAATTAATGAAATAGATTTGAACGCGTCCCTATATTTTATTCCGGGCATATTTAAAAGGCCATTCAATCGTTTTGAACGGCCTTTGTTTTTTTACGAATTTAATCTCGCGAATTTGTCTGCTTCTGACTACCGTACCGGCGTACAAGCCGGGTAATTTTCCTCCGTTGGGGGTATGTGCGGGAAATCAGGACAGCCATTCGGCAGCGGGTTCGAACTGCGGAAGTAATTGACAAGGTAAGTGACATCATTGCCGGTCAGCCGACAATCGCCATTAACGTCAGCAGCCGCGTAAAAATTATCAAACAAGCATGCAGTCGCCGATGAGCGAAAGAAGTTAACCAGGTACGTGACATCGCCGCCGGTTAACTCGGCGGGCCAAGTGCCTTCAGTCATATTGGCATCGCCGGGAATATATTCGTATACATGGTTTACGACAAATACCACCGGAACATCCAGCGGCGAATTGATTTCATCATTTGAATTAAAGATGATATCACCGGTATATGTGCCCGGCAGAAGGTCGGTCGCGTCCAGTAAAACGTTCATTGTAACAGGGCTATCGCCTTCATGCAGGCTACCGCTGATCACATCAATTGATAGCCAGGGCGGTTCGCACTTTAGCGAGGCGACATAATCGTTTTCATATTCGCCGGTGCCGTCGCAAGGCATATCGTACCATCCCGTCGGACCAACCCACATCCAATATTCACCGATAGGCAAGCTGGCAACGATTTTGGCCGTATCTCCAGGATCAGCCACCTCGATAATCAGAGCTTCATAATTCCCGCATTCATTGCCGGTAGTTCCCGGTAAAAGGATCAGCGTAAGAAGTGGAAAGTCAGCGGTTACCGACCAGGTAAAAAGAGTCGGTTCCGTTAAAGAGAGAATGAACCAGTCAGTATCACGGGTGGAACCATCAGACCAGACTTTACCACAGACGGTTGTATTGCAGTTTAATGTTTCGAAAGCTTCGGTTCCCGGAGCCATCGCGCAGCCGCCGTTGATATCATCGCCGCAGGATTCCGATTCGGGTATGCCGTCGCCGGGGCAATCGACCATATTCAGGCGCCGCCCCGGATTATGTCCGTGATTAATCTTCAATGGCAAATTCTCATAAATCTGCTCTATCTCGCTGGGTTTTTCAGAAGCCAGGAATGTTGGTAAATCAACGTTTGAATAATCTCGGTTTTCCCTGTTTTCGGCCGTAAGCGACATAATCAGGTCTTGAATCGCCGTAGTTGTGAAATTCAATCGTCCCTCTCCTGCATTGGAAATCGTTACAGTCTCGGTATCCGTAAATCCTTCTAAAGCTTCGCCATATACGCTATCGGGCACGACCGATAATATCGGGGTACCCAATTCGCAGATTACCGATGCCACATAATTATTCCCATAATCGCCGCTACCGTCACAGGGCATATCGTACCAGTCATCGGGGCCAACGACGAGCCAATATGTTCCGGCCGGAAGTTCCAATTCTGCCGAAGCCGTATCACTTGGATCGGCGCCGGCGGAAGCAAGCCATACAGCGTCGGTACATCCAGCGTTACCATCGTACATCCAGATTCGGGTGGGTGCGTCGCCAACCGCCAGCCATCTGACAAAACCGCGCTCGGTTAGAACCAATTCATACCAGTCGGTATCGCGAATGACATCATCAGACCAGTATGTTCCACAAACGAAAACGCCGCAGGAAATAGATTCGAATTGTTCGCTACCCGGGGTCATCAAACAGCCGCCATTATTATCCTCACCGCAGTCTTCCTCTTCGATTTGTGCTCCCGGCGGACAATCTACCGCCGCGATTATCGGCATAACCTGTTCACTTTTTTGCCGGTCTATGCTTAAGGGACTATCCTTTGATGATTTCATCTGGGGATCAGGGGACATGATTTTTCCAGCCGTCAGCTGAGTTGACCGGACATTATGGTTTGAGTTGGATATCGCCTGGGCGGAAACAACCCCCACAACCAGAACCAGAATTATAATCGTAATCTTTTTCATCGCCCGTCCTCCATAGAAATAGTTCCCTGAGGAATTTTTATTGGGATTTTATTATCTTCTAATAACAGATCAAGTAATCCGGGTGGTGGCGTGTATTGACAGAATGTAGGGTGATTCTCGGAACCCCTAAAGAAATTAACCAGATATGTCGGATCATTTCCTGTAACCGCGCAGTCACCATTGACATCGGCCGCCGAGTAAAGCCAGGCGCCGGCGTTGGTGTTATAACAGCTGTCTGGAGGGTGCGGACCCATCGATCGGAGATAATTTACCAAATATGTCAAATCGTTGCCAGTGACTAGCTCATCGCCGTTAATATCCCCCGGTATGAAATCGCAAGGAAAGCTCAGTACCATATCGATAATGGTAGTCTCCCTCAAATTAACTTCCACGCCCGTCACTATCGTATCGCGGTAGATTGCGTGAGAAAATGATAGGTCATAAGTTCCGATAGTCAAGCTGTCGAGAAAATACTCGCCGAATTGATCGGTGCTGTCTTCAACGCCTGTTCCGAGGGCGGTTACATATACTCCTTCGATGGGGTTTGACATTACATCCGTCACTGTTCCACCGATATAGCCTACGGCTTTAAAATAAACCGGACTGAAAACTTCGATTACGGGATAAGTCTGGGTAATTAATGTATCACTTGCGCTGGATGGGCCGAATGTCGGATGCAAACCGGTACCGAAACAATTAACGGTGTCTCCGACCAGTAGCGGGTCATTGACTATTTTCACCATAAACGTCATCGCCAACGTAGGGATTTCGAAGTGTAGCCAGGGATTGGCATTGGAACCGATACTGCTATAGCCAATAAATGATTGACTCGACCAACCCTCCGGATTAGGCGGAGATTGTTGCGGTAAACTAAATTGAGCAATATCCCATTCGGTGAAGGGATAATATAATAAGCCTTCGCTTTTACTTAGCAAACTGTCGATATAGCGATCAGCCGTTCCCAAACAAAGATGCATATATGATAAGTAGATATCTTCAAGGGTTTGAATGTACACATCGACGGCTAATCTTTCATCCAGATTAGCCGGAATGGGGGAAACATCAAGATTGCCATACCAGGCGCTGACACCGAAGAAAATAGTGCTGGAAGAAGATGAAGTATCGTTTGAAGCGTCTATATCTTCCGCTAAAATCGTATATGAAACGAGCTGGTAAGTCGTATCCAGGTAGGTAACTAGCTCCTCATCAAAAGTCACTGTATCCAGAGAATTTCCGGGCATGTCTGTCACGGTAAAGGTATCGGCAAGCAAGGGTGTTGATCCGCCCAAAGCATAAGCTATGAATATGACATCGAAAGTGCTGGCGACAGTCCCAAAATTGGCGACCTGAGATCTAAGCGGATACGAAGTGTTTTGCTGCACAAAAGCCGGCGGGCTGAGAATCGCGGTAACCCCAACATCATGGAACGGCAATGGCTGCATCTGCACGTTTAAAGTCCTGACCCCATTGGAAGGAATTGAAACGCCCGTGACAACAGTATCGCGATGATCGGGATGGGAAAAGCTTATATCATGCAGGCCGGGGTAGAGATTATTGATGGTATAAGCCCCGGTCGGACCGGTAACAGCGCTTTTAGATGTCATTAAATCGACAACTTCAACACCTGCAATCGGTTGCGAAAATTCATCGGTGACAGTTCCGGTCACACGCCCGGCACCAAGAAAATATAAAGGACTGTGTAATTCAAGAACAGGGTAACTGATATCGGCCGTGGAATCGCCCGCATTTGATGGTCCTTGTTGGGTATTAAATCCCCGCATAAGCGCTACGACGGTGTCTCCGATTATGGTCGGTTCGTTGACAGTTTTCATGGCGTAAGTCAGCACTTTGGTGGGAACCGTAAAATGAAGATAAGGATTATCCCAGGGTGGGGCATATCTGGCAAAACCCTGAAATGACTGGCTCGACCAGCCGGCGGGCATTTGGGATGGATGTTGAGGATTATAAAACTGCTTGAGATCCCATTCGGTGAAAGGATAGTACCAAACCCCTTCGGTAGTGCTTAAAAGGCTATCGATATAGGAATCTTTGGCGCCCAGGCACAAATGAATGTTAGCAAGGTAGACATCATCATTGCATTGAATGTAAGCGTCAACCCCGATATGGCTGTTAATATTCACTGATTTAGGCGAACTATCAACATTGCCATACCAGACTACAATTCCCCAATGAACTTCAGTTGTCGCGTATGTAGTATCATTGGAATGATCCGAGTCAGTTCCGAGAGCAGTATAAGAAGTAACTTCGTAAAGAGTTTCGACTGCCGGCGTAAAAATCCTGGTAAAATTGACCGTGTCAATTACTCCGCCGGGCAAATTCGATACGGCAAAAGTATCCGCTAACGCGATTGATGAGGAGCCTTGAATTTTGATGATAAATACCACATTGAAAGAACTTGTTTCTGTGCCCAGATTAAAGATCACGGATTTAAGGGAGTAATCGGCATTTAAAGCGACTTCCTCAGGCGGGCTTAATACTGCCGAAACCCCGACATCCTCAGCACGATCTTCCGGGGAAGCTAATATTGGTTGGACGCTAAAAAAAAGAATTAGAAATAGCGCGGTTAACATCAGAAATTTCCATTTCATCCTTCCACCTCCGGTGCTTTTATTCAAAATTTTTATTTTTCCTTAAATCAACTCTATATTATAATCCGCAAAATTCCGGACTATCGCAATTAACGTATTATCTGGCAGTCAATAACTTTAACATTTAACACAACTACTGACAAACAGCCCGGTTTCAAACATCAAACCTGTTTGTAAGAATCTGAAGAAAATTTCATTACTGTCTCTAACACCAAACAAAACGGCGAATCCATAGAGACATATGTAATATAAGATTAGCTCCTTAATTTTGTCAATGATTATTTCAGTATGCGACAAAATTAAATATGCTTGGCAAATATCTCTTGAGGTCAAAACCGTACCTGCACTGATTTAACTATTATGATCGAATTATTCATATATTAATCGCCAAACATCCCACTATTCGCATTCCGGCCAATCAGGCGGCGCGCTGTCGGGCAGGTCATTGATAGTTGGCCAGCAAGGTTCATAGCTCCCGCAAAACTCCAATGATGCAGTTCCTCTGAAGAAATTCACCAATTTGGTGATATCGTTTCCGGTTATGATGCAATCGCCATTGGCATCAGCTGAAGCCCAAAAACCATCGAGCAAGCACGATGGACATACGGCCGAGCCCCTGAAAAAGTTGACCAGGTAGGTCACATCGCCGCCTATAGTAGCCGGGGGCCATGTTTCAGTGCTCATATTAACATCTCCCGGCAAATATTCGTAACAACCTCCGGGACAAACATAACCCTGATCGCAATCCTGGAACGCGAACCATTCGCCGTTAAGCAAATCACACCCGTCTTCATTCATTGTGCCGACACATTCCTGGTCGGTACAGCACGCGCCCATGACTTCGCATTCGACGCCGGTTACATCCAAAATATATAAGCCGCACTCTCCTCCATAGGCATCAACCAAAATATAATATTGGCCGGCGTGAAGCGTATCGATTATTTCCGATGTCCCGGCTTCACCCGGAGCCATACAGGCATCATCGTTGTGCGCGATAGGCATCGCGCCGCAACTGTCACCATATAAAAGAAGATATGTATCGAAAACAGGATCGGTCTTACAAAGAGATACTGTAATTATTAAACAAGTGTCGATATTAAAGCTGTACACCACATCCTTGCCGCCAAAATTATAATCATTATTAAAATCACAGCTGCTAAGCGTATCGCTAAAAGGCAATGCGGGAATAATGAATAAATCTTCGCAGGAATCCCCTTCAGGCGGCGGCTCACCTTCGGTTACGTTGACTGTATAAGCGAAATCCATCTTCTCGCCCTCGCTATTTTCAGCTATAGCCAGCCAATAAGCAATGCCATCTTCATTAATATTTCCCGATATATTATTAAATATCAGTTCATAGCCGTTAAATCCCGTTGAGCATTCACCCTCAATAAGATCGGTCACGACATCAACGGTGAAATAATCATCGCAAGCGCAATCATCCATAAGGTTGAATTCAGTATTATTTAGGTCTTCGCTTAAGCCGCAAATAGTAATTGTTATGTTATTGATATCATAAGGCAAATCGATTGTATACCAGACTCCGTACGAATATATTAGAGTCGGACAATCAACAGTAGCGTCAATCGTTGATCCAAAACCTGACACCGGGTAGGGTCCGAAAATCGGTTCGGCGTTTTCGCAAAGATCATTTGGCGGTACGTCATTTATCGCCGTTATCCCGGTAATATCGCTTTCGATATTTGTATCGCGCGATACATTATTAATATATGGCCGGAATATCACGGCCAAGGTATCCTTATTATTATTAAATAATGCCGGGCGATTAATATTATCACCTGCGGCAGTATTAATTATAAACAGGAATAATAAAAATATAAAAACTAGAATATTTTTCAATCTTGTCATACGACCCTCATGATTTGTCGATAATAACGGAATCAGACGATATAAAACTCGATTCGAACACCTTTTTGTAATATTACGTTTTTTGCTTTATCCGACAACCTTAAGTAGATCAAGTCATTTTGTAACTGATGCTAACCTCATGTATTATAGCTAAAATAAATTATGTTGTCAATTTAAATTTAAGCAAGAGTTTTTAATGATATTTGACACATTGTTGCATAGGTCAATACTATGATTAAGGGGTAATTCGCAATAAATCGATGGCAACAAAATAATTTCTTTTAACGTATATTATTTGACAAAATGGCCTTTTTGTCATATATTAATTGTGCTATTCAACACTAGTACAGTTTTAACCAAACAAGGAGGTAAAGATGAAGTTCGATGCGAACACTGACCATTCTATTAGTTTGGCAGAGGCCGCCGCGATGACCAAGAAATTCCGCGAAGGAGCTGGCCAAGGAGCGATAATTGCCGCGGCATTTAATAAGAAAGCTTTGCAGAGCATTCTTAATCAGAAGGAATGCATAGGTATCAGGATGTACTATGCGAAAGAAGAAAATGGTGAACCGACATTGGTATTGGTTGGGGTAAAGGAAAACGGCGATGATATCTATGACGGAGAGCTGGCGGAATGGAGTGGCAATTGCCCCCCTAATTGCGGTGCGAGTAATCCTTTGAACAGCTGATTTTTAAAGTGACGAGTTTTTACGATTTAATATTGCTAATTCATCTGTCCTTTTGCATGGTTTCGGCGATAACTGGTATAGTCCGTTATCGCCGACATGATAAGAATGTGCGATTATTCATATGGTATTTATGCCTTGTTTTCCTGGTTGAATCTTTTAATGTTTACAAATCTATCCGCGTCGAAAATAATAAATGGATATATCATTTCTATGGGCCGATTGAATATGCTTTGCTAATCATTGTTTTATCTTCCTGGATAGAGCAAAGCAAGTTCAGAACAGCTCTCAGATCGAGCATCATCGTATTTATTATTATTGGCATAATTAATGGAGTACATGCGGGAGGTCTGTCGACTTATAATTATCTTCCGGTTTCGATATCTTATCCGATATTCGCGGGAATATCCGCCTATGTTCTTCTCAAAATATTAAAAGGCGATTGGGGCGATGTTTGGAGAAAACCGATTTTCTGGATCTGCTCAGCGTTATTATTAATTTCATCATGCAATATTGTTTATTTTTCGTTCCAAGAAATCATCAATAGATACCACTTGGTATGGCCCTGGGTTTTGCATAATATTGTAAGTATGTTGACATACATCTTGTACACTATTGGTCTTGTCGTTAAGCCTAGGGTGGAGGCCTCGGAATATCAAGACAGCATTATTAATTCCAAACCTAAAGCGGTACTGGATTTAGATGATTTAGACTTATAATGACATCTCCTCAATAATCGATTTTTGCCAATTTAAATATTGCAGAGGGTTCTAGCTGCTTTTGGAAGCGGACAGTTTAAGTCCATGGTATTCAAGGCAATAAGGTATATAAATGCGGAAGGCGGGACTTGAACCCGCATACCTTTCGGCGCCACCCCCTCAAGATGGTGTGTCTGCCAGTTCCACCACTTCCGCAAAAACTGCAGTTTAAATGCTGCTATTATTTGCCTTCGGCCGGCGGTAATTCGACATCGCTTTTTGGCGAAGTCTCCTCACCCGGCAGGCCTGTTGGCTGTTCGGTCGGAACGGTTTGCTGGCCGGTTTGAAGCTGCTGCTTAATAGCCGATTCCTGTTTGCCGGCTAATCGAGCAGGCGATAAAAAGGTCAGAGTCAGACAGGAAATCATAAAGGCAATAGCTACTACCGTAGTCGCTTTTGATAAAAATGACGCGGCGCCCCGTCCGCCGAAAACGGCGCCCGTTAAGCTGGTACCGCCAAAAGCGCCGGCCAAACCTTCGCCTTTGGCAGATTGCATCAAGATTGATAATATCAAGCCGAGGCAAATCAAAACGTGAATTGTAATTAGTATTGGATACACCAAAAACTCCTTTTTTCCATATTTTCGACAGTTAAACAAGATACTTGAAAAAACGCGCCAGTCAAGTTAAAAAAGGTATTAAATCGGTCATAAAGATGGTGCGGGAACCCGGAATTCCTTCCATCTATATAAATTACCGGTTTGCAGCAGCCTTTATAATACTAACAAAATCATCTACTTTTAAACTGGCCCCGCCAACCAGAAAACCATCGATATCCGGCTGACTGATCAAATCAGCGGCGTTATCCGGTTTAACCGATCCGCCATAAAGCAGAAGGATTTTATCAAAATCATCGGTTTTCTGTTTGAGCAAGCCTCTTAACAAACCATGTACTTCCTGGGCTTGTTTTAAACTGGCGGTTTTGCCTGTGCCGATAGCCCATACAGGCTCATAGGCGATTATAATTTTATCGAAACGCGTGAAACCCTTGAAGGCGTTCTCGAATTGGCTGGAAATTATGCTGTTAGTCAGCCCGGATTCGCGCTGCTGAAAATTCTCGCCCAGGCAGACAATGGCGGTCAACCCCGACTCTACCGCTTTTTTAAGTTTTTTATTCACGGTCTGATCCGTTTCGCCGAAAAACTGACGTCTTTCTGAATGACCGATTATGACATATTGGCAGCCGACCGATTTTAGCATCGACGCCGATATTTCACCTGTGAAAGCCCCTTTTTCTTCCCAGAACAGATTTTGGGCGCCCAGTTTTACTCCGGAATTCTTTATGATCTTGCCAACAAGGTTTAACCAGATAAAAGGCGGGCAGAGCAGCGCGTCCGTTTCACCGAATTCGCCGGCTGAACGAACAATCCCTTTGGCCAGTTCTGAAGCTTCATCGGCGACTGTATTCATTTTCCAGTTGCCGGCAACCAGTTTTTTCCTCATTATTAATCTCTTTCAGTTAAAGCCGCCAGGCCGGGGAGAGTCTTGCCTTCGAGAAATTCAAGCGAGGCGCCGCCGCCGGTGGAGGCGTGTGTTACTTTATCCTCTAATCCCATCTGCGTCAAAGCCGCGACCGAATCGCCGCCGCCAACGACGCTTATAGCGCCTGCCTCGGTGGCCGCGGCTATGGCTTTAGCCACAGCCAGAGTGCCTTCGGCAAACTCGGCGGTTTCGAATATTCCCATCGGGCCGTTCCAGACAATCGTTTTGGCGTCTTTGATAATCTTGCTAAAAGCAATACGTGCCATTTGGCCGATATCGACCCCCAGCCAGCCTTCCGGGATTTTGTCCTTGTCGACAGTTTTAACCTGAAAGGGTTTTTCCAGGGAATCCGCGATCAGGATATCATCCGGCAATACCAGACTTGTTTTACCTGGCAATTTCAGCTTGAGCAATTCATTCGCTTCGCTAATTTTATCCTGCTCCAGAAGCGAATTCCCGATAGCCAGACCCTGAGCTTTATAAAATGTGAAAATCATACCACCGCCGACAAGTAAAGTATCTACTTTCGTAAGCAGGTTTTTAATCACATCTATTTTACCCGAGATCTTGGCGCCCCCGATAATCGCCACGAAAGGTCGAGCCGGCTTAGCCAAAGCCTGCCCTAAATATTCGATCTCTTTTTGCATCAAATATCCGGCTACTGATGGCTTGATATATTTAGTAACACCTTCGGTGGAAGCATGGGCCCGATGGGCCGTGCCGAAGGCGTCATTTACATATAAGTCGCCAAGTTTAGCAAGCTTGGCTGAAAATCCCGGGTCATTATCCGTTTCTTCCTTATGGAAGCGCAGATTTTCCAGCAACAGCGCTTCACCGTTCTTTAGATTGATAACAGCTTTTTCAACGTCAGGGCCGATACAATCATCGATAAAACCGACATCTTGTCCAAGCAATTCAGAGAGCCTGGCCGCGACAGGTTTTAAAGTATATTCGGGTTTTACCTGGCCTTTTGGCCTCCCCAGGTGAGACATCAATATAGCTTTTCCGCCCGAGGAAATTATCTTCTTAATTGTTGGCAGGGCTGCTCTTATGCGGGTGTCATCACCGACTATACCGTTTTTTATCGGCACATTGAAATCGACCCTGGTTAAGACTTTCTGTCCGGAAAGCGCTATGTCATCGATTGTCAATTTATTCATTAGACCTCCCTTCAGGCCTGGTACAAACTTTATTATCTGTGGCGCTTCATATAGTTTATATCTCGGAATGAGTCAAGTTATAATGATGCTCTTTTTATAGACTTGAGATTATTTGTTTAAAATTCATTTGATTTTTAAAGAATAATTAATTGTTAAGGCATTAATTGCTGAAAAAAGCAATTGGCCATAAGGCAATTTGAAACAGCGTTATGCTATCATCGATGTTAAGATATAATTAAACATTGACGATATAATTAACGCGACTAAATTAACTACACATTTTAATGGGGGGCAGCTATGGGTTCAAACATTATTAAAATTTTGGCTGAAAAGAAATGGAGCCAAAGGAAGCTCGCCGGAGCCAGCGGGTTGGATCCTGTCTATATTAACAGGATCATTAATGAGAAGCGGGATGTCAGGATAAGTACCGCTTCCAAGTTGGCCAGGGCTTTGGATTGTACTATCGATGATCTGTTTCCGACGACCGAAATTCATGAATCCAGAAGAATGGATATCAGCGAAACTGTAGAGATGGAATAGCTATGATCTATGGTTAAAACATGAATCGAGCCTTAAGATGTGCAAAGCCGGCTGAAATTCAATCAGGCGGCTTTATTTTTGGCCTTTAAAATATTTCATTTTCGTAGTATTAATAATCGTGTCCATGGCTTTATGAAAATCATTTTCCGAAACCTCTGTTCGATTGGAAACCATGTAAAGCGGGCAATCGGATTTATAGCCAAAACAATCGGCGGCCTCGGCCAGATAACAGAATTTAAAATATGAACATTTGTTTATTGGTTTGATTTTTTCCATATCTCTCCCAATTATTTGCAATAAACCGAACCGGCCGCATATTTCACCCTGTATATTAGTCTAATCGACCGAAACGATAACAATTTGATTGACTTCTATAACTTGTTTTCGAAATATTAACGAATCTGTAACATTAAAAACCAGGGAGAAGACGATATGTCCGAGGATAGGCCAAAAACTGCAATCACTAAAATAGAACCGGGGTCAATAAGGGTAAAAGGTTATAATATCGCCGAATTAATGGAAAAGAAAACTTTTGCCGAGGTTGTATTTCTTTTGTTAAAAGGCGAATTACCCAGCCGGGCCGAGGCGAAAATGATGGAAGCGATTTTAGTCTCATCGGTCGACCATGGCGTAACCCCCCCATCAGCGCTGGCTACGCGGGTTGTGATGTCTGGCGGTAATCCCCTGAACGCGGCTATCGCTGGCGGAATACTAACTATCGGCGAATCGCATGGCGGGGCAATGGAGCAATGCGCCAAAATTCTACAGGAATGGGCGGCTAAAGGCGATGATATGGACGAAATCGCCGATCAATTGATCAAATATTTGAACGATACCAAGAAACGCTTGCCCGGTTTCGGCCACCGTCTGCACCGAGTTGATCCCCGTACGATCAAGATGTTCGAAATCGCCGACAAGTACAATTTTACCGGCAAACATATCGATCTGGCCAAGGCAATTGAAGCTAAGATGGTCACGAGTTCGGGCAAGAAACTGCCGATCAATGTCGATGGCGCGATTGGGGCGGTGATGTCGGATATGGGCTTCGATTACCGTATCGGTAAAGCGTTTTTTATTATCTCCAGATGCGCCGGCCTGGCGGCTCATGCCTATGAAGAACAGACCCGTTTCAAGCCGATGCGCAAACTCGGCTTAACCGATTACGAATACGACGGCCCGGAGGAAAGGGAGGTTTAGTAAAACAATCGAACAATCAGCAATGATTGTCCTACTATGAAAATATAGAAGCTAAATAAAAGGAGTTCCCTATGTTCACCACAATCGAGCATTTCAAGAAAAACTGGCAGATGGAATCGGATAATACGCGCAAGATATTTGCCGCGCTTACCGATAAATCGCTGAACCAGAGAGTCGCCGAGGGTCACTGGGGCCTCGGAAGAATCGCCTGGCATATAGCTCAAACAATCCCTGAGATGGCCAATCATACCGGCTTAAAAGTCGAAGGCGCCGGCGAGAAGGACCCGGTACCGACCTCGGCGGAGAAAATTAGGCAGGCTTATGATATCGCCGCTAGGACCTTGATGGAGCAAATCACCGGCAATTGGACTGATAAAACGCTCTCTGTCGAGGACAACATGTATGGCGAAACCTGGGCGCGCGGGATTACTCTCGATGTTCTGCTCAAGCATGAAATCCACCATCGCGGCCAGATGACTGTACTGATGCGTCAAGCCGGCTTGAAAATCCCGGGTGTCTATGGGCCCTCCAAGGAGGAATGGGCCAATTACGGAGCTCAGCCGCCGGAATAATATTCGTGCAAAAGCGAAGTAATAGCCTTATTGCGAATGAAATAATTCAAGATTAGGTTGGGTAGGTCAAACAATCCTGTTTGACCGGGCAAGCGGGAACGCTTGTCGAGGCTGTTGACAAAGTAAGTAGAATTAAAATGATCCCGAACGTTATGTCGGGTCGTGCCCGATAGGGTGTGACCCGACATATACTTAGCGGTCGGGTCACGCTCCGCTACGACCCGACCGAACTAAATTAGTGAGTTTGTCAATAATCTGGACAAGCAGGAATGCTTGTCCTATTTATGGTTATAATTAATTTAAGGATAGCTGTTAATTGACTAAGAAAAAAATCAGACCAATAGCAATTTGCATCATTCTCAATGATGGCAAAATATTCGTATTTGAGGGCGAAGACTCGGTTAAGAGTGAAACATTTTATCGCCCTTTGGGAGGCGCTATTGAATTCTGCGAGCGGGGAGAGGACGCGATAAAACGGGAATTCCGCGAGGAGATTAACGCCGAACTGATAAATTTGAAATATCTGGGAACGCTGGAAAATATCTTTACTTATTGCGGTCGTGAACATCATGAGATAGTTCTTGTTTTTCAGGGCGATTTCGCGAACCGAGAACTTTACGCCCAATCCGAAATGACAGGCCATGAGGACGATGGCTCTGTACTAAAATGTTTATGGAAACCGCTGGAAGATTTTCGCGATAGTGATGCCCCGCTTTATCCCGAGGGATTATTGAAGTTAATAGACGAATCCGAAAGAAAAAACCGTTAATTGCTACTGTTGATCAAATCTACATATATTTGCCGCAATTGCCGGGCCGTCGCCGGGGCGTGGCCGGCATAGTGATTATTGGCGTAGACAAACGCCCTGATATCTCGGTCAACCAGCCGCTTGAGCACATTAGCCCATCGTTTGAGGTTAGCTGATTGATCTATAACTTCTTTATCCCAACTTTTAGTAATCGATTCGATCTCTTTGCGATTGCCCAGAAGCCTTATATATGAATAATCCGTGGTGACCGGATCGAACCACTTTTCTATTTGGTCAGCATGCGGCATGAAAGCCTGGTCGGCTAACACCATCGCTACATTGTGCCTACGGCACATATCGGCAAAGCTCTGTTTGAGCCAATGGCGGTTGCGAATTTCGACCGCGTATCTGAAATCTTTGGGCAAATCGCCGAGAAAACGGTCGAGCCTTTCAAAGAAGATATCTTTATATGAAAAAATGTTTTTGGAAAAGTAAGGAAATTGGATCAATAGCGGTCCCAGACTACCTCGAAGACGGCTCATTACCTCAAGAAATTTATCCCTTTCACCATAGGTAGCCTCGCGATCCAGTATCAATTTCGAGTCGGGCTTTTTATCCTGGCCGGCATGAACGATGGAGCGCGGAAACTTGGCCGATATCTTGAAGTCGGCCGGTGTTTTTTCTAGCCAACCGTCGACCGTATAAGACGATGGTATGGAGTAATAAGTCGAATCGATTTCGACGGCATTGAATTCCGCGGAATAATATCTAAGGAAATCGAGTGGCTTAGTACCTTTGGCATAAAAAGGACCTATCCAGTCCTTGGATGAAAAAGAGGATGTACCGAAACGTACGAAATTGATTTTATCTTCCTTAGCGGTCACTGCCGTTTACTCCATATTTTCACCTAAGCCCAATCGCCGATATTTCAAATAAATTAATGGCGAGTTCGCGAGATTTATTCCGACCTGCCCAGACTGCGATATGGATTGACCCAATTATAAATCCCGCTTCCGCTTAGTCAGATCGCAATCAAGTTTATTAGTATTATAAATCCATTAATAGTATAGGAAGTTCCAGAATATTTTATTAATTATATCCGGGCAGCCTTGAAGTTGTCACAGGCCGAATACTGTTAAGCTGCCGGTCAATAAAACTGCAACATTTATAGCAATTTTTTATATTTCAGAATTAATTGCCGATATGATGATTGACTGGAGTATAATGCTTGGATTAACATAAGCGTAAATTATACTTTAACTTATAAAAACACGGCGGGTGCAGACGATGGAAAGTCCAGGTCGGAAGATTAGTGTAATTCCATTGAAAAACCATCAGGATGTTGAAACAGTCACGACTTTAAAAGGCGACCAGTTGCTGGAATTCGTGGCGGTGATGGTACATGATCTTCAAGGACCTATAGCCGGCATGAAAACAATAATAAAGCTGTTGGGAAATGGGCGCTATGACCCGCGGAATAAAGTCCATGCCGATCTTTTGGGTTCAAGCGCTCTGGCTCTGGAACGGGCGGAATCGATAATTTATGATTTGATCGATACCGCCAAATCAGAGGTTATCGGCCTGTCTGTTTCCTTAGATTTTTACGAGTTGGATGAAATTATAGGCAACAGCGTCAAGATGCTGGCGGCCAGCGCTTTTGAATATGGCGTGACTATCATAAAAGATGTCGAAACATCGATAAAAGCGCAGGCGGATAGAGACCTGCTTCTCAGGGTGATTGATAATATCGTTTTTAACGCGATTAAGCACAGCCGCAAAGGCGGTAGAATATTCGTCAAAACGGAATTTGACCAGGAATACGTCATTATCTCAGTCCGTGACGAAGGCGCGGGTTTGGAGGGCATTAATCCACAGGATTTATTCGATAAATATAAACAGCTTGATTTGAGAAAAGAAGGGAAATTTAAAGGCGCGGGTCTGGGGCTTTATTTCTGCCGTCTGGCCGTGGATGCGATGGGCGGGAAAATCTGGGCCGAACAGCATCCTGCCGGCGGCGCCTGCTTTAAATTTTCGCTTATAAAGGATAGAAGAAGGGGATAGATTATGGCATTAGACGCGGAATCTTATTTGCAATCCGGCAGCAATGAAGTGCGGGTGCTGGAATACACTACCTGCGGTCATTCATTTGGCATAAATATTTTGAAGGTACAAAAAATATTATCACATCCGGAATGTCTGACCACCACCATGAACAGCCATCCCAGCATAATCGGGATTTTCAAGGATAATGACAAAATCATACCTTTAATTGACCTTGGATATTTTCTCGGTTATGGCAAAGCGGAAAAGATCGCCGGGAAGAAAGTAGTTGTCACCGAATTTTTCAATGTTTTAAATGCCTTCCTGGTCGATTCGGTCGAATGGATTCACCATTTTGTCTGGGGGGATGTAATCAACGCCAACGATATTTTGAAAACAATCGATCAGAAATACATTATCAGTATCGTCAAGCCGGATGGCCAAAGGATGGTCCCGCTTCTGGATTACGAAACAATCATTTTGGATCTATGCCCGGAGCTGGGTTATAAGGAGATGGAGAAAATCTCCCGGAAAAAATTTGACGGAGCAGGAAAAAGAATATTAATTGCCGAAGATTCGCCATCGGTAAGAAATATGCTGGGAGCCGAGCTGATGGAGCTCGGTTTCGATGTGGTCACCTCTTGCGATGGCAATGAGGCCATTGGCATACTCAATAAAGATAAGGCCTTTGATCTTGTAATTTCTGATGTAGAAATGCCTCAGATGGATGGATTGGCCCTGACAACGGCGATCAGAACAAACCCTGAAATGGAAAAAATGCCGGTAATCGTGTATTCATCTATAGGTGATATCGGTATGAAAGCCAGAGCCGCCTTTTTAAAAGCGGATGCCCATGTCACCAAGTTAAGTGTTGAAGAATTAATGGAAAATGTAATGCGATTGACCGGCGGCGCCGCCAAGATCTCAAGCGGACAAGAAAGTTCAATCCCTTCAAGTAATGAATCAGGGAAATCCAGACCTGGGCCCGCGGGATTAGGCGAAAAATCTATGATTGATAGTTCAATCGGAATTAAGTCGCCATCGTCGGAAACCGGTCCCGAATTAGATATCGTGCAAAATATTATTGACGCGGCCGGGCAGGTCAAAAAGAATGCCGCCGTCGTCGTCGAAACATTGGCGAACGCGGCGGAAAACATCCCTGACGCCGACGAAACGCTGAAAGCTATTTCAGACGCCAGGGAAGTAGTTATCTCCGTCGCCGATCAGGTGACTATAACTAATGCCAATAAAGTAATAATTAAAAATAGCCAACTAATGCCGGATGATAAATCGGATAAATAGAATTAGGCGAACTACCGGTATAAATTCTCTTCCAAAATTCAATTCTTGATGGCCTGCAAGCCATTAGAATTCTTATTTAATAGCAGAATAAGAATTAATCCATCAATCTATGAATCTAAAAATATTTTTCAAATATTACGGTTTGAGCCGCAAATATAAATGGCATAAATTTATTTGTTTTACTATATAACACAACTTGAGATAGTATGAAATAGTCGGATTAATTTGTTCTTAAGGATGAGATGATGCGGCTGGATGAAGGCATAGACCAAACAAACATTAAAAGGCTAAGACGGGCGACTTTGATTGTCACCACTCTGGCATCATTTTTAGACCCGTTCATGGGCGCGTCGGTGAATGTGGCCCTGCCCACGATTGGCCAGGAATTCGCCATGAGCGCGGTCCTCATGGGCTGGGTGACCACGGCATTCTTATTGTCGGCCGCGACTTTTTCCATCCCCTTCGGCAGGCTCGGCGATATCTATGGCCGTAAACGAATTTATATGATTGGCGTAGTCGTCTTCTCCACTTCCTCATTATTGCTGGCTCTTTCGAGTTCAGCCACGATGCTGATTGTCTTTCGGGTATTGCAGGGGTTTGGGGCATCAATGGCCTTTGCTACCCGTCTGGCGATACTCATTTCGGTTTACCCTGCATCCGAACGAGGCCGGGTGCTGGGCATAAACGTAGCCGCCGTTTATCTCGGCCTGTCGACCGGGCCGTTTATCGGCGGACTGATAACCCAATACTTAGGTTGGCGGTTCATTTTCTGGTTCAATGTGCCAATCGGAGCGATGATGCTGGCATTAATATTTCTTTTAATCAAAGGCGATTGGGGCGAGGATAAAGGCGTAAAATTCGATTTAGTCGGGTCGATTATTATGGGCGTATCGCTATTGGCCACGATGTATGGTTTTTCGCAGCTGCCCGAAATATACGCCGCGGTTTTAGTCGCGCTTGGCATAATCGGAATTGTGATATTTGTTAAATACGAATTGCGGGTCGAAGCGCCGGTAATAAATATAAACCTGTTTCGGACGAATACCGTGTTTGCTTTTTCCAATCTGGCGGCGATGATTAACTATGCGGCTACATTCGCCGTGGGTTTTCTGATGAGCCTTTATCTTCAAAATGTAAGAGGTTATTCGCCGCAGGATGCCGGTCTGATATTGGTCTGCCAGCCAATTACGCAGGCGATATTCTCCCCAATCGCGGGCCGCCTTTCCGATCGCATTCAGCCGCGCACGGTGTCATCGGCGGGGATGGCTATTACGTTCATAGGACTTGTGTTGCTTATATTCCTCAATGAGACTATCTCGCTGTATTACATTATAGGCTGTATGCTGTTTTTTGGGTTTGGTTTCGCGCTGTTTTCCTCGCCTAACACCAACGCTATTATGAGCTCGGTAGATCGCCGCTATTATGGCGTAACCGGGGCGATGGTCGGCACCATGCGTCAGACCGGCATGATGATTTCGATGGGCATCGTGATGATGATACTGGCCTTGCATCTGGGGCAGGCGGAAATCAATCCGGAGAATTTGCTCAAATTTGTGTCGAGTATGCGTACGGCTTTTATAGTTTTTGCGATTTTATGCTTTGGCGGCATTTTTGCTTCGCTGGCACGGGGGAAGATACAGCGGGAAACAACGGCGAAGTAGATTACCGGATAAGGCCTATGTTCAGGCAGGTCATAGCGAAGCGTGACCTGCCTGCTGATCTACGTCAAGTCACCTATGAAAAGGTATTTGTTAACGACAT
>CAZFSN010000020.1:0-3556 GCA_964521815.1 uncultured Ignavibacteria bacterium
TTTTACATATAGCCCGTCTAACGGGCCAGGAAGGGCGGACATAAAATCCGCCCTTTTTTGTTGTGGATTGGCTTAAGAAAATTTCCCCGCGCCGTCAGGAATCCTTTCCTGACGGCCTATTGCTATAGTCTGCCTGGCAGGAAAGGATTCCTGCCAGCTCGTTATAAGGGTGGATATGAAATCCGCCTTTTTTTATTTGTGGGACGGCAAGTGAGACGGCTTCTACCCCGGCGGCCAGTGAAACCATCGCCCGCCCAACAGATGCACATGCAGATGATAAACGGACTGGCCGGCCTGATCCCGGCAGTTGATTATGGTGCGATAGCCTTTTTCGGAGATGCCTTCTTGTTTAGCCAGTTCGGTCGCTTTGCGTATCAGCTTACCGATTATCTCCGGTGAGGCATCCTCTATAGTGGGGATATGCTCTTTAGGAATAAGCAGAATATGAATCGGCGCCTGGGGATGGATATCGCGAAAAGCCAGGATTTCGTCATCTTCGTAGATAATTTCCGCTTTTCCCTGATGCTGAGCGATTTTGCAAAAGATACATTCTCGCATAGAGCTATCATTTAGCATGATTTATCTGATGAGTCAAGTTTCTAATTTCTCATCCGGGAGGGCTTACTCGATAGAGAGTGGTCTGAAAGGTCATATCAAACCTGAGTAATATATCCGTAGCGGCTTTCAGGTCACGGTTTTCAGCCTGCGACCTGACAGAATATTAAATTAATTGAAAGTATACTGAATAATCCAGTATAAATGCTGTATTTTACCTTAAACCCTGACCGATTTTATTGACTTTCGCTAATCGGTCTATTATTTTGGATAGCTTTGAAACGAAAATAGAACTTTTGGAGGAATAGATGAAAGAATACGCTATCGACAAGATCAGAAACGTGGGGGTTGTTGGCCACGGCACCACAGGTAAGACCTCGCTGGTGGAAGCCATGCTTTATGCCGGTAAGGTCACCAACAGGCTCGGCAGCATCGACAACGGTAATACGGTCACCGATTATACCGAGGATGAAATAGAACGCAAAATATCGATCAGTACGGCTCTGGCCAATATCGATTATAAAGGTACCAAGATAAATTTAATAGATATGCCCGGTTACGCCGATTTTTATGGCGAAGTAGTTGGCGGCTTGCGGGTCGCCGATACGGCTTTGATCGTGGTTAATGGTGTCGGGGGCGTGGAAGTCGGTACGGAGATGGTCTGGCGGACTTGCGCCAAAACCGATATCCCCCGCGCTTTCTTTATAAACCGCATGGATAAAGAGCATGCCGATTTCATGAAATGCGTCGAGTCTATTCAGGAAATATTCTCTAACCACGCCATGCCGGTTGTCATATCCTGGGGCGATGGTCTGGAGTTTAAGGGCGTAATCGATTTGATTAAAATGAAAGCTTTCACATTCGAAGGCGATGGCAAAGGCACGGCGCAGGATATCCCCGCCGACATGAAAGATACGACCACCGAATGGCATGATAAATTAGTGGAAGCCGCCGCCGAATCGGATGAAGCTTTGATGGAGAAATTTTTCGATGCCGGCAGTTTATCCGATGAGGAACTAATTACTGGACTGGCCAAAGGTATCGCCGACAGGTCAATCTACCCCGTATTTTGCGGCTCGGCCGCTACGGTTGCCGGTGTTTCGACGCTTCTGGATTACATAGTCAAATTATTTCCGGCGCCGGATTATAGAGGCGAAATAAAGGGCTTTGAGGATGATAAAGAAGTCAGTCGCAAAATTTCCGCTGATGGTAAGCCATCCGCCTTTATTTTCAAAACGATTTCCGAACAACATGTGGGCGAATTATCATTCTTTAAAATTTATACGGGGAAAATCAAGACCGGCGATGATCTCTATAACACGACCAAACGCGACACCGAACGAATCGGTCAGATATACGCCTTAAACGGCAAGGATCGGGCTGAGGGCAATATCATCTCCGCCGGCGATATCGGCGCTCTGGTTAAGTTAAAAGCCACTCATACTAACGATACTCTGGCGGTTAAAGGCAGCGAAATAACATATCCGAAGATTAATTTTCCGAAACCGGCCATACAACTGGCGGTCCAGGGCAAAGCCAAGGGCGATGAGGATAAAATCGCCAGCGGCTTGAATAAACTTCGCGAGGAAGACCCCACTATTGAAATCGTTTTGGATCCGGATTTGCGCCAGACCCTCTTGGCCGGACAAGGCGAACTTCACCTGGATGTGATTACATCCCGTCTCAAGCGCAAATTCGGCGTCGATGTCGATCTGGTCAAACCCAAGATCCCCTATCAGTCGGCGGTCAGGAAAAAAGTCGAAGTGCAGGGCAAGTTCAAACGTCAATCCGGCGGCCGCGGCCAGTATGGCGATTGCTGGCTGAAGCTGGAACCTCTACCCCGCGGCTCCGATTTTGAATTCGTTAATGCCATCGTCGGCGGCGTGATTCCATCCAAATATATTCCGGCGGTCGAAAAGGGCGTTATTGAGGCTCGTGTAGCCGGAGGCCTGGCCGGAACCAAGGTGGTCGATTTCAAGATAACCTGCTTTGACGGTTCTTATCACTCGGTCGACTCATCGGATATGGCTTTCAAAATAGCCGCTTCCATGGGCTTTAAATCGGCCTTCGAAAAAGCCGAACCTTATCTGCTAGAACCGATCTACAATGTGGAGATCAGGGTGCCCGACGAGTACATGGGTGATGTCATGGGTGATATTTCCTCTCGGCGCGGCAAAATTATGGGCATGGACCCGGACGGCAAAAATCAGGTTATCAGAGCCCAGGTACCGCAGGCTGAATTATATAAATATTCGACCTCGCTTCGATCACTGACCCAGGGGCGTGGTACTCATACCCGCGACTTCTCGCATTACGAGGAAGTCCCGCGCGAAATCGCCGATAAGGTAATCGAGGAGCTCGAACGCGAACGAGAAAAAGCCGAATAAAATAACAAAGTAAATTAAGATTGAAAAAAAGTTATGTCAGGTCGTGCCCGTTATGGCGCGACCTGACGTATTTAATTAATAAATAACGTGTTGCTGCAACTTGCCTTTACGTAATATTTATCAAACCATGCCAAAATCCTGAAAATCGAAGAAATAGCCTGACTTATTAAGATAATCCATCTCCGCCTGAACGATAGCTACATGGCCTTTCTCGATTTCCAGAAAACGTTCAAATAATTCGCCGTCTTGGCCCATCTCGGCGGCCATTTTCTCATAAAAAGCCGATGTCTCTTTTTCCAGATCAAGGGCTTTTTCGAGTAAATCTCTTTCCGATCCATCGACCTCTTTAGGCAGATGGCTTTTCAGTTTGGCAACGCCATCCGCTATTTTCTTTGGCGATGGCACGACAGTTTTCAGTTTGGCGGCTTTGACTTTGCCTGTTTTCTGCCATTCCTCCAGACGTTCACGCAAATAATTCACATGGCCCTGTTCTTCCTGACCGAGTGTTTTAAAAATCTTTCTGCCGGTTTCACTGATAGCTGTTTTAGCGGCCTGAAGATAAGCATCCCTGACTTTTACTTCAAAATCCAACGCGGTCTTGATTGCCTGTTCAA
>CAZFSN010000020.1:3656-24674 GCA_964521815.1 uncultured Ignavibacteria bacterium
TAAGCATCCCTGACTTTTACTTCAAAATCCAACGCGGTCTTGATTGCCTGTTCAATTGTCATGTTGTTCTCCCTATGAGTTTATCTTCTTTATTAATATTATTATATGTCATTTGACGAGAGTATTTCAAGGAATAAGACGATTAATTAATATTCCTGTTATTTATACGAATATTTATAGGCTTGTTAAAGCTATACCGGTTTAAGCGACTTTTAAGATTAAAGAAACTTCGCGCGGAATATTTCGTAGGTTAAATTGTATATATTCTTACAGGCAGTTCTATTTGGTGGGACCGCGATTTTGATGTCTTTAAAAGTGAATCTTATTATAAGGAGCAGATAATTTGCAAGCCCTGAATCGGTTCTATAAGGCATTACCAGTCATGGTATTAATGGCCGTAATCGCGCCTGTTTTGCGGGCCGATATTACATTTACCGAACATATTATCGATAATGATTTTGACGCAAATTCGATTTTTCCTTGCGATATCGATAATGACGGCGATCAAGATGTTCTGGCTACCGGTATCGATGGCGGAATCGCTCTGTGGCGAAACGACGGCGGTTATCCGGTGCAGTGGACAAAACTGGCTATCGATGAAGATTTTTACGGGGCGATCACGGTTTACGCGATTGATATCGATGATGACGGTGATCTCGATGTGCTCGGCGGTTCCTGGTACAATCATGAAATAGCTTGCTGGCGCAACGACGGCGGCGATCCGCTAATTTTGACAAGGTATTATATCGATCAGAATTTCCGTAACTGCCATGAAGTCTATGCCGGTGATATCGATGGCGACGGTGATATAGATATAATAGGCGCTTCGATGTATGATAATGATATCGCCTGGTGGCGCAACGACGGCGGCAACCCGACTATCTGGACGAAATTCATTATATGCGATAACTGTCAAAGCGTGAGGTCGGCCAATGCCGCCGATATTGACGGCGATTCCGATCTGGATATAATCGGCGGCTGTTTCTCCTCCAATAAGGTTATCTGGCTGCGCAACGATGGCGGTGACCCGATAAGCTGGACGGAATTCGAGGTCACGCATAGTTTTGCCGGCGCGCATAAGGTATTAGCTCGTGACCTGGATAATGACGGCGATCCTGATATCGTGGGGGCAGGTTATCAGGCGGCGCAAATCGCCTGGTGGCGCAACGACGGCGGGGATCCTATCATTTGGACGATGCAGATAATCGCCAGCCATTTCTATGGAGCCGTGATGGTGCATACGGCCGATTTTGACAATGACAACAACGAAGATGTCATCGGCGCAGGTGACACAATCAACGATGTCGCCTGGTGGCGTAATAATGGCGATATTCCTATTAGCTGGGTTAGGTATGCGATTGATGACAACTATCAAGGCGCCTGGCCGGTCTCCGCCGCCGATATCGACAATGATGGCGATATCGATGCGCTCTCAGGATCAAATGTAATAACCAGGCTTTCGTGGTGGGAAAATGATTTATATTTCGAAATCAAAGATAATCCTAAAACGATATCTGAAAATTTCATGACTGTGGAAAACTATCCGAATCCTTTTAACGCTAACACGACAATCAAATTCACATTGGGTACTCCGGCTGAAGTGGTTATTGATATTTATAACATACTCGGCGCTAAAATTACTACCTTATTGGAAGATTTTCTGCCTGTTGGAAATTATCAAGTTAACTGGAACGCGAGAGATTTGCCATCAGGAATTTATTTTTTCAAAGTTCAGATCGGAGATTCAGCGGTATCAAATAAAATGATGCTGATTAAGTAAAATATTTTCAGGCGAAGCGAAAGTGGAGTGATCTCGTGAAAAATCGGGTTAATAAAGAAATATTAATATTGGTAATTTGTATTTCATTTATACTGGCAATGACGATTGCCGGCAGGGCTCAGCCCTATTTCGATACACATATTATTGACGCTAATACATTTGGTTCGTGCAGTCTCGAAGCGCCTGATTTGGACGGCGATGGAGATTTGGATATACTGGCAGCCGCGAATGAAGATCACGAAGTTATCTGGTGGCGCAATGACGGTGGCGAGCCAATTATCTGGACTAAATTTGTAATAGGCGGCAATGTATATGAGGCGCATTCGGCATACGCGGCTGATCTCGATGGTGATGCGGATCTGGACGTTATCGCTACCGCATATAGATATTCTCAGATTTACTGGTGGCGCAATGACGGCGGCGACCCGATTGCCTGGACGCGATTCACGATAACTAACACTTTCAACGCGGCTCATGAAGTATATGCTTCTGATGTGGACGGTGACGGAGATAACGATGTATTGGGGGCATCCTCGAATTTAAACAGAATCAGTTGGTGGCGAAACGACGGCGGCGAACCAATTGTCTGGACCGAACAGGTTATCGACGACAGTATCGGTCTGGCCAAAGCTGTCCGTACCGCCGATATTGACGGCGATGGTTTAATGGATGTTATCGGCGCGTCCCTCCAGGATCATGACGTGACCTGGTATCGCAATAACGGCGGTGATCCGATTGTCTGGACCGAATACCTTATAGATGGCAATTTCGGCGGAGCTCATAGAGTTCAGGCTATCGATATGGACCATGATACTGATTACGATATAGTGGGCGCGGCCTGTCTGGGTCATGAAATAGCCTGGTGGCGAAACGATGGCGGTGAGCCGATTACGTGGGTCAAGCAGACGGTTGGAGTCGGCGTTACTAACGCCTGTGTAGCAATGGCCGCGGATATCGATAATGACGGTGATATGGATATAGCCGGTACGGGACAGGCATCCGATGAAGTATCATGGTGGCGCAATGATGGCGGCAGTCCGATTGCCTGGACGAAATTCACTATCGACAATTTCGATAGAGTCTGGCCGCTTTATATTGCCGATTTAAACGACGATAATGATCTGGATATTCTGGCAGGCAGCAGCCAGCTTGGAACAGCTGAGGTGAAATGGTACGAAAATTTGGGTGATGTATATGTGGTACCGGATTTTTCAGCCGACCCGTTAACGGGCCATTATCCACTGGAAGTACATTTCGTCGATTTAACCATGGCTTCGCCTGAAGTGAATTCCTGGGCCTGGGATTTTAACAACGATATGGTAATTGATTCCTATGAGCAGATGCCTACCTGGATATATGATGAACCCGGAACTTACACGGTCAGCCTTCTGGCATCAAACGATTCATTATCAAGGAGTCGCGCCTATGAGGATTTAATTCATGTATTCAGCGGTCAAAGCGCGCTTGAATTCAACGGCGAGACCAGCTTCGCCCAATGTCCGGCGTCCCAAACATTAAATGTAACGGCTGCGCTGACGATTGAAGCATGGATCAAGCCATATGGCTGGGGCGAAAACGTAAGTCAGGGATTTGGAAAGATTGTCGATAAAGAAAAATTCGCGCTCTTTCTTTTTAAATCTGGCAGTATAAATGATCATAGTATCGTATTCCAGATCGTAAACGAAAGCGGCAGTACGAGTATTATATGCACCCCGGAAAATTCCATCGAACTTAATATCTGGCAGCATGTAGCCGCGTGTTATGACGGGATTGGAGAAGTCAAGCTATATATTAACGGCAGCGAACAGGTTACTGACCAGACAATTCCCCCGGCCGGAGGAATTCAGGATAATATCGATACCGATTTGATAATCGGCAATTCTTCCGACAACAACCATACATTCAATGGTATTATCGATGAAGTCCGAATCTGGAATTTAGCTCGTTCTGAAGCAGAGATCCAAGCCGCCATGGACAATTATATCGACGGTAATGCCGCTGGACTTGTCGGCGACTGGCGATTGGATGAGGGTAATGGCAATATTATCGTAGATAACAGCGTTAACGACAATGATGGCACCGTTACCGATGTAGTCTGGGTTATGGGCAAAATTCTCGATCCCGTGAGTATTGACGAGTATGGTTCAGCGGAAATACCCAGGAAATTTAGGTTATTTAGTGCTTATCCGAATCCCTTTAACAGCCAGACCACAATTCGATACTCAACAACAAAACCATCCAAAGTAAGCATTGAGATTTATGATATCCTCGGTCGCAAGATGAATACGCTTTTAAATAAACAACAACCGGCGGGCTATCATCAGGCTATTTGGAGCGCCGATGATTTCTCATCGGGTATATATTTTTATCAAATCAAGGCTGGAGATTACATCGAAACCAGGAAGATGGTTTTAATGAAATAAATGACGGCTATTTTGATTCAAGGATGTTTTTTCATGAATCGCTTAATAAATAAAATAAGTTTCACATTATTAATAATACTATCGGCCTCTTTAAAAGCCCAAGTAGTCGATACATCCTGGACAAAAACATATGGCGGCGATAACCATGACTACGCGACCTCGCTGCTTCAAGCCGATGACGGAGGCTATCTGTTGGCCGGAATCACTTACTCCTATGGCTCGGGCGATAAAGATGTTTACCTGGTTAAAACCAATCCCTATGGTGATACACTCTGGACAAAGGTCTACGGCGATTCGCTGATCGATAACGTGTTTGCTATTAAACCCACGCTTGACGGCGGCTATGTTATCGGCGGCTGGAGCAGTTCATACAGCGGCGATAATCGGGATTTCGATTGTTATATAGTCAAAATCGACTATTTTGGAATGCTGGAATGGAAAAGCTATTGTACCGATAGCTCGAGCGGCGGCGCGTATGATATCGTGCAAACCGATGACGGCGGTTACCTTCTGGCCGGCGGCGCTAAAGGGGCTTACCCGATGATCAATTTCGATTTATTCGTCGTCCGGGCCGATCAATTCGGCGATACTGTTTGGACAAGGCGTTACATCGTACCGGGTCGAGAATCCTGGGACGGCCTGGCTTATTCGGTCACCAAGACTTTTGACGGCAACTATGTGGCTGCCGGTGAAATATTTTACCAGCGAGAAAATATCAGCGATATATATGTACTGAAAATAAATGATAACGGCGACACCCTCTGGACTCAGATAATCGACAACCAGATGCGAGAATACGCCTGGGATTGCATCGAGACGCCGGATAATGATATCGTTCTCACCGGCTGGACCTGGGCCGGCTTTTCCGATCCGACCGGCGATAAGGTTTACTTGGCCAAGCTGACTGATGGCGGTGAATTCCTGTGGCAAAAAATCTATGCTTACCCATGGCCGGTTTCCAGCTATAATGACGCCTGGGCAGCGGCTGTCGATCCCAATGATAATGGCTACCTTATAGTTGCCGACACCCGGCAGGATATAATCGATCAGCGTGATATTTACGTTATCAAAACCGATACCGATGGCGATACTCTGTGGACATTAAAAACCGGTAATTACATTGACGAAGCGCCATCTAACATCATTACAACCGATGATGGCGGCTTTGCAGTTTGCGGTATGAAATATACGTTAAACTCCTCCGGCCACCTGTATGAAGATTTTTATTTGCTGAAATACGAATCTTTAACGGATATCGCGTCATCCGAATCTTACATTCCGCGAGAAACACAGCTGATCCAAAACTATCCGAATCCATTCAATGGCCAAACGTCAATCAAATATAGCTTGCCCGTATCGGCTGAGGTTAAACTCGATATACTCGATATCCTCGGCCGCAAGATTGTATCTTTGATAAACAGCAGACAACCGGCGGGCTACCATGACATTATTTGGCGGGGCGATGATTTGCCTTCGGGAATATATTTCTTCAAACTTCAGGCCGGAGATTTTGTCGATACAAAAAAGATGGTGCTACTAAAATAAAAAATCAATCCACAGGTCAGTTTAGCCATGAACGTAGGCGCCGATTTTGCGCGCGCGAGCCATCTCCTGATCCGAAAGCGGCCCCAGCTTTAAAGCCTTAACTCCTTCATCGAACTCCCGCTCGTTTCTCGGGCCCATCATGCAGAGATCGATGTCGGGATTTGACAGGACAAAACGATAGCAATCGGCGGCTGTCAGCGGCTTTTCACCGGGTGGCATTTTCTTCTGTTTGAGAAGTTTGCCCCAGCTGGTGGCGGTATATACTGTCACTCCGGGACGACTATTTTCCGAAAGATGAGGAAATATATCATTTTCGGCGCCGGGATGAGCCGCGTTGTATCTGATCATAAAGATATCAATCGGCGAACCTGGTTTCTGAGCCAGTTCACCGAAAAGTTTGCGGTTATGACCCGACATGGCGATATGCCGGATTTTGCCCTCAGCCTTCATCTTGAGCAATTTGCTGATAACGCGGCCGGGCGGATTCCAATTTTGCCAGCCAAGCAAGATTACATCTATGAAATCTGTATTCAATGTTTTCAGGCCTTTGTGTACTGATCTCTCCACGGTCCAACCGATGTGATCGTAAGATTGAACGACAATAACGATCTCATCACGATGGTTTTTGATTAAATTACGTAAACCATCCCGCATGCCCTGTTTCCTCGGTGTACTCCAGTAGAAATAGTTTATCCCATGTTCATGGAAAGCCCTCTCTACTCCGGCTGATGAAATGCCATAACCGCCGGCCAGTCCAAGCCGGCTTACTTGCAAACCTGTTCGGCCAAGAATTCTTTTTTCGGCAAAATCCATTTTATCTTCCCTTAATACTATTTCAGATATCGAATAATTTTAATCATTTGCTTAAATTATTATAAAGCGCGCATATGACACCCTGTTTTATTTACCTCAACTTCCGCAAGAAACGGATGACATTCTTATGCGCAAATGCATCGATTTGATCATCGTTCATGTCACTTTTTAGAGACATCAGAATATCCGGGTATTTACCGGCATGACTATGCTGATCGAAATAAAACGGTTCGCGCGTTTTATCAATATGAGTACCTGTACAAAAATAATCGGCCCCAAAACAGATCGCTTTTTCTCCACCCAGTTTCAGACCATACATTACGTGCCGGTTAAGGTAAGTCGGATCATCCGGATGTAAAAAAGCACGAAGGAAGTTTACTCCGATTAAGCCTTCGCGATTAATAATTTCCCGGGCTAATTCATCCGGGAGATTCCGCGGATGTCTAAATATCGAACGGTAATTCGAATGGCTGGCGATTAGCGGTATATTCAATCCCTTCTTATCAATATAATCGATAATGTCATGGGCTAAAGCGTCGCTGGTATGTGACAAATCCACCGCGGTTTTTTTATTATCAAGATAGTCAAGCAACGACCGGCCATCGGCTTTAATACCGATATCGGTTTGATTGCCTCCTCCAAACCGGGTTTCACCATGATGAGTCAGAGAAATATATAATGGTTTACCCATCGCTTCGATAATCATTTCCAGGCGGTTAAACGCCATATCCAGAGATTCATCATTGTCGCACAAAGCTGCCGCGCTCTCGATAGCGGCTATGATCCCGGTATTTTCAGTAAGCAATATGTTTTCTGCATCATCAACGTTCGAGATAAGTGTGAATACATCGCTGTATTCTTCAAGCAGCCTTTTAAACCAAACGGCTTGCGAATGCGACAGGGTCATATTGGGCGTTTTAGTGATTGAACTGACTGCCATCACCTGAAGCCTGACATGCCCAGCTTTTAGTCTGGGGATTGAGCAACCGATATCACTAGAATTATCCGGCTTTGCTTCCGGGACTGTCGCCAGATAATGAAGAAGATCGCAGTGTAAATCGATTATCGGCACTTTAGGAATTTCCACATTCACGAATCATAAAGTAGTATACATTTAACTTTAAATCAAGCTTTCAGATATTTAAACCTTGATAAACACGATAAATTTAGTGTACATTATATATTAAGTAAATTTAGCTAGGGTCATAGATTATCAGGAGGTCACAGTAATGACCGCGACAGATAATAACAATCCCGCCTCGCCGATGCTAAAGCTGTATGAATTCATTTCAGGTCCGGCAGATTTGGAGCGGCCATGGACTCAAATAGCTTCACTTTTCTTGCCCGGCGCGCGCTTGCGGATGGAGATTGTGAGCGCTGATGGTTCAGTGCGTTCCAGCGATTGGTCTGTGGATGAATTTGCCAAAGACGCGGCTATACATTATCGTCGCGAAGGCTTCTGGGAAAAAGAGATTGCCAGTCGGATAGACCAATTTGGCAATATCGCTCATGTTTTCAGCGTCTACGAAACCCGAATTGGTGATAAAGATTCACCGCCTGTTGTTCGCGGTATCAACAGCGTTCAAATGTTAAAACGTAACGGCCAATGGAAAATCGCCGGCATCGTTTTCCAGATGGAGCAGCCTGATTTGCCAATCCCTCGGGAATATCTGAAAAATTCGTAAAGCGATTATTAAGATTACAGAAGAAAATAAAGAAAACAGGCTTTTGTCAGAAATAGAAAAAAGCCGTGAGCGTATACACACACGGCTTAACTGTCACTATTTCTTATTTACTAATAGGTCGTATCCAAAGTATAATCATCGCCGCAATGACCGGGGCCGATTTCGCCATCGTTATAATTGCCCAGCATCCCTTTCCATTGATTAACCATCTGACGGTCCTCATGCGATAATTCATCCCAGCCTTCCCAATCGTGATCGGCTAGAAAATCGTCTATTTCATTAATTACGTCGGCGACATCTTCATCGTTTGCGCCATTGGCAATGTTTAGTTTTGCTGTTAAGAGGTGAGCGTACAATTTGGTAATCCCGTTTGAAGGTTCCCCATATGTATGCTGTTGAAGTAGGGCATAAGCCATCTCGGGTGTTTCTACAGCCATACTCAGTTCGCCGTCGTCGTTACCCAGCCAGATTGGCAGAAGATCAGTGACCAAATCCTCTTGCGGGCCCATACCTGCGTGATTTTTCCAGAATCCTTTGCCATAAGTACAGCCATCGCCCTCGGGCATGAACATACCGGCGTCGACATCAGGATAAGACATATCGGCTTCAAGGGTCAGAGTGCCTGTCAGGCCGGTCTCCGGGTCGACGTCGCTGTCGAGAGCATCATCATCGCCCTGGTCCATCGGCGAGAACAGATAATCTTCTGGAAGCACGAATTCCATGTAATAATCACCGGGCTCGATTTCATCGAAGGCATAGTGCCCGTTTTCATCGGTGACAGCGGAATCTTCCAGGTTTTCTTCAAAATTATATAGATAAACAGTTACCCCTTCGATACCTGCTTCATCGGTATCCTGGATACCATCCATGTTGACATCGTTCCAGACAAAATCACCCAGTTCGGCCGTTTGAAATGTAAATGCCTTCGATGATCCAGCTGTTACCGGCGGCCGCTCATCCTGACAACCAATAAACGCCACTGATGAGAAAGCAAGCACCGCGATTAAAACTACCAGTTTCTTCATTTTCGCAATCTCCTTTTTATTTTAAGTTCATTACTTTTCAAATAGACGAAGTATTATATAGTATATCCAATAATAAATATTAATCAAGTTGTTTATACATAAGAGATATTTTAGTCTTTTAAAAAAATACAGATTATATAAGCCGCGTTATGTCAGCCACATAATTATAGCTTAAGTAATAACATTTGATTCGTCATTGCCTATGGAATATATTCCAAAAGCATTATGCCGACCGATCACAAAAATACGGGTGGGATGTCAGGGCGGGGCCAAACGATTGACCGGCGGCCGCTTCATGGCATGTTCTCGCAGGTTCCGAAGCGGTATGATTTGCTCAACCGTCTGTTCACGCTGGGTCTGGATCAGAGATGGCGCAAGATAGCGGCCGGCATTTGCCTCGATAAGAACCCGCGCCGAGTCATGGACTTATGCTCCGGCACCGGCGATCTGACAATCGAAATCGCCAAAAGAGCCGATGCGACTACCGAGATAATATCCGCCGATTTCTGCGAACCGATGCTGAACTTGGCCAAGCGTAAAGCCGCCAAAACAGGATTGGATAAGCGAATTAATTTCCAGATAGCCGATGCCGCCGCCTTGCCTTTCGCCGATGGTTATTTCGATGCTGTTGGTATCGCCTATGGTTTCCGCAATCTGACTTTTAAAAATCCTCGGACCGGGCAATATCTCAAGGAAATTCGGCGGGTTATCTCACCCGGCGGAAGGTTGGTAATAGTCGAAACGAGCCAGCCTCATTTGGCCTTACTAAGATGGCTGGTTCATTTATACCTGCGATTAATTGTTGCGCCGGCCGGGAAATTAATATCGAACCATCCAGGCGCCTATAGCTACCTGGCTTATTCGGCCCGGAATTATTACAATCCGGATGAGCTTCGTGAACTACTTTTACAGTCCGGTTTCGAATCGGTTACGCATATTCGCCTTTTGTTCGGTGTCGCGGCGATTCATATTGCGGAAGTGCCAATTTAATCTTAAAACATCATACTCACCGCCCATAAATAAATAGATAGAATAGCGATAATAATATTACCGGGGCTAATCGGCATTTCTTTTCAATTGACTAATTTCAAATAAATAGTAAATTATTATAGATTACCTTGTAAATTCTTCAGGGAGGAATAATGAAGAAAATCGCGACTATCTTGATGGGGATCGGCCTGTTTGTTTTGCCGCTAATGACGGCCCGGGCTGAAGTTTCTGAGGAAGTGAGACAAATTCAACAAATGATCAAAGAGAAGGGCCTGCATTGGGTTGCCGGCGAAAACTCGATGACGCGGCTTTCACCCGAAGAACGCCAGGCGCGTCTGGGCTTGAATATCCCGGAGGAAGTCAGGCTGCGATTCCAGGAATTGAACAAATTGCCGCCGCCGGTTCTTTTGGATACCGAGGAGATATTCGACTGGCGCGATCTTAACGGCGTAACCCCGGTTACCGATCAGCAAAGTTGCGGTTCATGCTGGGATTTTGCCGCGACTGCCGCCTTTGAATCGGCTTACCTTATCGCCGAAGGCGTTGTACTGGATTTGTCCGAACAGCAGGTTCTATCCTGCAATACGGAGGGCGGAAGTTGTGACGGCGGCTGGATGGAGTACGCTTATAACCTTTTCATGTCCTATGGCGCTGTGGGCGAAGATTGCATGCCCTATCAAGCCAATGACGCGATCCCCTGCACTCAGGATGAATGCGAAGTATTAGCCACTCAGTTGAATTACGTAGATGTCCCTAATAACGTGGCTTTCATCAAAAACGCTCTTCTATCCGGCCCCTTATCGACGACCCTAACCGTATACAGTGATTTTAATTCCTATAACGGCGGCTGTTATGATCATGCCGATACTCAGCCGCTAAATCATGCTGTTCTTATCGTCGGCTGGGACGATTCGCAATGCGATGGCGAAGGCGCCTGGATTATCAAAAACAGCTGGGGCGATGGCTGGGGCATCGATGGTTTCTGCTATATCAAGTATGGCGCGGCCGGTATTGGAAATAATTCACAACGTCCTATTTATACTTACGAGGGCATTCCATCGGCCGAATTTTCATCGGACCCGATTGAAATTAACCTGCCCTCCGGCGGCGAAAGCGGCTTCGATTTCCCGATCGCCAACACCGGCGACGGCAACCTGATTTATGTGATGGAGACAGTTAACCCGTCAAACCAGGATCCTTTTGGCTACTCATTCCAAGACAGCAACGCCCCTGACGGCTCGGAATTCAACTGGATTGATATAACCGGCATCGGCGATGTCATTGATTTTGGCTATGATATCGATGACGGCAACTCCGGGAAAATACCTTTAGGCTTTGATTTTAATTACTATGGAAATACATACGACTCGATTTGTGTCTGCACCAACGGCTGGGCGTCATTTACCGATTTTTATACGACCGAATTCGGCAATGTCAGCATTCCCGATCCGGAGCCACCCAATAACCTGCTGGCCGTCTTCTATGATGACATGAATCTGGAAAACGGCGGCACCGGCTATTTCTATACCAATAATGCCGATACGGCTGTTATTACCTGGGATCAGGTTCCCGACTGGCGTCAGGAAGGTATTTTCACTTTCCAAATCGTCCTCATAGCGCCTTCGACGGTTAAATATCAATATCTGAGCATGGGCCCGGGCCGCATGGATGAATGTTCTATCGGCATTGAGGATTTTACCGGCACAATCGGCCTTGAGGTTGTTCAGGACGCGCCCTATGTTGCCAATGATTTGGCCGTCGAATTCATTCTCGGCCAGGCGCCGGTTCCACCGGAACTCTGGCTTACTTACACGCCGAGTAATGGTATTATTCCGGCGGATGATAACATACTGGTCAATATGTTATTCGATGCCGGCGAATTAGAAGACGGCACTTATGAAGCCACGATCCGCTTGTACACCAATGATCAGGCCAACGGAATCACCGATATCCCGGTAACCCTTCGCGCCGGCGTCTCTGATATCACCGAGCCTGAACCGGCGATTCCAGCCGGATTCGCCTTGAATCCTGCCTATCCCAATCCGTTTAATCCATCGACTACTGTCAGCTATAGCTTGATTAATACCGGTAAGGTTACTGTCGATGTGTATAACATCCTTGGCCAGCAAGTAGATATATTGTTTGAAGGCACGCAACCGGCCGGCGAATATTCGCTAATCTGGGATGCTTCCTCATTATCATCGGGCATGTATTTTATCAGGTTGGCCGCCGGTGATTTGACTGATGTTAAGCCAGTGGTCTTGTTGAAGTGAGATAAAATTACCGTGCTGTCAGGTGCCCTCGCCTGACAGCTATTGGGTTCTGAATTATTAAAAGTCAATAATAGTTGTCGGGTCAGGGGATCCGACAACACGAAAAACCTCAGAAAACCCGACAACACGAAAAGTAAAAAAAGCGCATCGACTATATCGCCGATGCGCTTTAAAATTTAATTCTAATATCTATTACCGAAGCAGTGTCATTTGTTTAATCTGACTGAAATTGTCGGTCTTAAGCTTATACATGTAAATGCCGCTGGCTACATCATCGCCTGATTCATCCGTGCCATCCCAAATTACTTCGTGCGCGCCGCCGGGCAGGATATCCGAAACCAGTGTCTTGACTTTCTTGCCGAGCATGTCATAAACGATTAGCTCTGCCATCTCCGGTTGAACAAGGTTGAATTTAATCACGGTAGATGGATTGAACGGGTTGGGATAATTCTGATACAGGTTGAATCTAGATGGGATACTCATGCCATTATCCGTTATACCGGTGGGATTATCCCAGGTAACCCGGAAATCATCAATATGGATGCCATCCCGTTGGCCGGATTCATTAGTCACCATCCGGAATCGGAACATCACCGCGCTATCCAAATAATCAGCCAAATCAATCGAAGTCTCCACAAAATTAACCTGGGTACCGGTAAAAACGGGTCCCGGGACTTGCCAGCTCTGGCCGTTATCGGTGGACACCTCAAAATAAACCATGTCATAATTAGACTGTATAATATAGCGGGTTTTAAAACTCACCGAGGCCGCCTCAGCCCCATACAAGCCGATACTGAAATTACTGGTGAGAGTTAATTCGGCGTTATTATTGTAGTCGCGATAAGGACTATCGGTTACCGATATATTACCGGTTGCAGCTCTTTCGGCGGTCAGCGCCCAATTGCCGTTCGTGCCCTCGGTTTTCCAATAATACAAACCGTTTTCAAACGAATCGAAAAACTCCGTACTATCGATATAGACAGTCAGGTAATGATCGGGGCTTCCATAGGGATAGGTAGTATAAGCGCCATCCGTATCTTCGGCGTAGATATAGTACTGTAGATAGCCATCATCCAAACCAGGCACGATACCATCGAATAAATCATTGCCCCCGGTATACATCCGGGTTTGAGTGAAAGGATCGTTCTCATCGGTACGCCAGTACAGGTATACCTGATTATTATTTATTCCGGAGCCGCCCGTAATTGTCGCGTTGACGACATTGTTATCCAAACCGGCGGGGAAATATATCAGCGGTTCATGTTCGATTATGATATCGCCCTCGGGATGATAAAACAAAGCTTTGCCGATATCGACAATACCCCAACCATAGGTATTGTTAGGGTCAGTCGCGTTAGTGGCATTCATCATCAAAGCTTCGCGAACCATCATCGGTGTCCAGTTTGGATGCGCCGACAGGAGCACGGCGGTGACACCGCCTATTAATGGTGTCGAAAGCGAGGTCCCTGACACCCAGGTAAAACCGTTCATATTAGAAGGATCGGCGCAAGCGGTACCGGATCCCAGAGCGCACACTTCGGGCTTAATACGGCCATCATAAGTAGGCCCAAGCGCGGAAAAATTAGTGATATTATCGGATGATTCAACCGCGCCGCAAGCGATCACCGAATCGCCATCGGCCGGCGCGATTAGAGAACCGTCGCCGTAGCCGCCATCATTGCCCTGAGCCGTGGCTACAGCTATACCCCTCTGCGCCGCCAGGTCGGCCGCTATGGTAACGATTGTCCCGTCGCCGTTCATATCCTCGTATTGATAATCCTCATCCGGAGGAGTAAAATCATAGCGATAACCCAGTGAAGCCGAAATAACAGCGGCGCCCAGCGAATCGGCCCATTCCGCGCCCGCCGCCCAATTGTCCTCCTCGGTATGATGTTCGCTGGATACGTCCTCGGTTTTGCTCAGACAAAAATCCGCCAGATAAGCCGGGCCATACAAATTGCCCGAACTCTGACCACCCAGAGCCGACCAGGTATATGTCCCATGTCGCGGCTGGTTTTCGGTTTCCTGGCCGGGATCATAATCAGTATTATCATCGTTATTGACAAAGTCATATTGCGCGATTAAACGTCCTTCGTTTATAGCTGCCTGGAAAGCAACATGGCTTTGACGAAATCCCGTATCCATCATACATACCAAGACATCTTGACCGGCAAAACCAAGTTCATGAGCGACAACGGTGTTTATTTGTTCTAATTGACCGAGCGAATAGCCATACTCCAAAGAAGTGGCCGTTAATGGCAAATCGCCATTGCCAGTTGTTTCTCTGGCATAATCATCGCGATAACTCGATTGGCCTACATGTTTGAATTTTAAAACATAAGGCAACTCGGCGATTCTGTTTAAAGTAGCAGCGTCGGCTTCTATTGTAATCGCGTTGAGCCAGCGCAAAACCCTACGTAGTTTCCCGCCGCAAGCCAGTACGCCGTCAATATATGGCTGATTAACCGGAATATCATGGAAATCTACCAGATTATATCTACCTCTTGCTTTTAATCGACGATATTTTGCCCTCTCGGTTAAGGAGTTTTCGGCTTCCTGAAGTTTGGCATCATATTCTGATAAAGTCGAAAAGCCTTTATCGGTGAAAAATATCCAGGCCTTGATAGGCTCATCCTGATTGAATTTGGCGATCGTTCTTTCCAAACTCGATTGGACCAGCGCCTGATCTTTCGGCTGAACCAGATTGCCCGGAACATCATAGGCCATCGCCGATGACAAAAAGATTATAACCAATATTAGGGTCGCTGATAATTTCATGAGTCCTCCCAAATGCTGCGCTTATTACCTCGTTTCAGATAACTTATATATGACAATTTATCATATGAGGACGAATTAGCAAGCAAAATTTTACATCGGCAGGACACCGCCCCGACGGCTCATTGTTTTATCCGGGTTCTTTATGTCGTATTGAATTTCGACGCTGGGTTTCATCGGCGGTGTGTCGGCCAAACCATGACAGGCGGAATTCTCTTTTTCCGGAATCCAGTGAACCTTAAACGCGAATTTCGATTTATAGGTTTGCACCAGGCGATAGTACGATTCTATGCTTTTATATATGAAGTCATCTTTGGTCAATTGATACACCACCACGGAGGCATCGGATAAAATTTCGGCCATGGAGTCTTTGAGCAGCTTTTTATTTTTGTCGAGAAATTGAAGAAGCGATAACAAGGCGGCGTACTGGCATTCGATCAAATTACCGGTCCATCGGCTTCGGAAAATTATGCCAATATCCGGTATAGCAAAACTAACCGTGCCTAACTGTTGGGAAAACTGGTCTTCGCCGTTGACTGATCCGTGGAAGTAGCATTTCATTTGATCCTCCTCATTTTGTAACATGAAAAAGCAAAGACTATGCCCCGATATATTAACCGATATGGTAATTAACAATAACAATAAATGTCTTGTGGGACAATAAGTTATAAAATCACCAAAGGGTGGTTTCAAAAACTGACCGATATTTCACCAATAAAAAATGCGCATAAAAATGCGCACAAATAGCCTGTGGCTAATGTTTCAACTTTAAATAACATGTCGCGCCAAGTTGTACTCGGACTGGGTAACCTGGCAGTATTTTTCCCACGCATACAGTCAGTTCACGCCCTGCGGGCTACGAACTGACTGAACCGCCAAACCGCAGTAAATGTATGGTCTATATCAAAATACCTTTTAAAAACTTTCCCGGGCCAGTTTTACCATAATAGCCTTTTGCATATGAAGCCGATTTTCGGCCTGGTCAAAAACCACCGATTGCGGGCCATCGATTACCTCATCGGTGATTTCCTGACCGCGATTGGCCGGCAGACAATGCATAACTATGGCCTCAGGATGCGCGTGCTTTAATAGTTTGGCATTAATCTGGAAAGCCGCCAGATGTTTCTCTTTTTCCGCTTGAAGGTGTTTCTGGCCCATCGATGCCCAGACATCGGTATAAACTACATCCGCGCCGGTTACAGCCTCAATGGGATTATCGGTGACCAATATTTTCGATTTGCCGGCCTTTTTTGCCTCGGCCAGAATTTGGGTATCAGGGGGTGTGGCCTTACTGGTGCCAATTCGCAAATCCAGAGGCAGGCGGGTGGCCGCCTTGAGCCAACTATTGGCCATATTATTGCCATCGCCAAGATAGGCGATTTTCATTTTGTCGATTTTGCCTTTATGTTCGGTGATAGTCTGCATATCCGACATAATCTGGCAGGGGTGTAGAAGATCGGTCAGGCCATTGATAACCGGAATATCGGCATGTCTGGCCAGTTCTTCCACATCGCTGTGAGAAAATGTCCTGATTTCAATCATCGCCAGATACCGCGACAGCACTTTGGCGGCGTCATAAATAGACTCCCGTTTGCCCAATTCGATCTCTTTTTCGGTAATATATAGAGAATAGCCGCCCAGTTCATATATCCCCACTTCGAATGATATCCGGGTGCGCAACGATGCCTTATGGAAAATACAGCCGACAGTCTTGCCGGCTAACACGTCGAGTTTCTGACGTTTCTTTTTCATATCAATCGCTAACTTTATAGTTTCGCGAATTTCCGCTTCGGAAAAATCGGTGATAGCGACGAAATCTCTTTTAGTCTTGTTCGACATCTATTCCTCCAGTTTATAAAATCGTTTGAACCCGGCCAATATAGCCGCTTTATATAGGGAAATCAATAGGAGTTTACGGGAAAATTTCAGGCGTCAATTAAAGCAAATCATTTTCATCGTCGTCCGTCGGTTTGGACTGAAATTCGATGACCCCGGAATCGATAATAGGTATGTGCTTGCTTTGTCTGAGCTGCTCTATTTGTTCGAGGATTTTCTCGAACTGATTGCGCCGGGTGTTTATCAGGTTGAAATACTCTTTCTGGGCGGCCTCCAGCGCTTTGCCTATCTTATCCTGGCTGCCTATATACATCCCCCACTGCTTGTAGAACTTGCCCATCAATGCCAGTATTTGATTGGCCGTCCTTTCGATATTGAAATTATCTATCGCCTGACGGATTACCGCCAGTATCGCGAATAAAGTTAGCGGCGAACACAACGCCACCTTGTTTTTGATAGCATCGTCTAAAATGGTGTTATCGCTTTCATTGATAAAGGCATATACCTGTTCATTCGGGATGAACATGATCACGAAATCGATAGTGTTATCATCGGGATTAATATAGTCGCGCGAGGTTATTTCCTTGATGCGGCTTTTTACATCCTTGAGAAACATCTTTTTATATTTATCTTTTTCTTCGGGATTATCAGTTTCCAGATAAAGCCAGTAGTTATTGAACGGGAACTTGACATCCATGTTGACTTTCTGATCGTTGGGCAGAATGAAAGTGAAATCGGGCCGTTGCGCGGAATTTTGAAGTGTTTTCTGTTTATAATAATTGATATCCTGCACAAATCCGGCCAGTTTCAGGATGTCCTCGGCCATACGTTCGCCCCAGTTACCCCGGACACGCGATCTGACCAGGGCGGTGGTCAATTTGGATGTGGTATCTTGTAATCGATTCAATTGATTTCCGGTATTGCTTAACAGATTCGATAATTCGCCATACTTCAATTGACGGTCGCCTTCGAAATCTTTCATCAACTTACTTACTTTATCCAGTTCGGTTTTCATGGAGTCGAAAGTTTGGAAAATGAGTTCTTTTTTCCCCTCGATATCTTTTTTACCCAGGGCCGATTGTTCCGACAAGGCGCTTCGGGCGATTTGTAAATGCTGCTCAAGGCTTTTATTCAGCGCTTCCATCGATATTGATCCGAAGGATTCTTTTATTCGTTGAAGAAACTGTTCATGATCCTGGAGCTTTTCGGAATTTGTCTCGTTAACCAGCTCTTTAGCCAGAGCGCGCGTATCACGTTTCTGACGTGAATAAAATATAATAGCCAGCGCAACACCGACAATCAGACCGCCGACAAAATATAAAATCGCTAACATAATGATACTGCGCCTAAAATTATAATTCCTTAATAATGAATGAGATAGCGCTCATGCCTTGGACTTCAAAGCTTTCACTTCTTGATACATCTGGAAATGTTTCAACTATATCGCCTTCTTTTCGGCAATAGTTTTAATCGATGTCAACTGATAGCTGGATACCCAGAAATCGCCTAATTCGATCAGATATTTGGCCGAAAACCAGGCCAAAAAGCCGCTATAATCGGCCTTTATTTTCATGACAACGCGGGTTTTGTCTTTCCCCTCCCGGTGAAGGTAATAGCCGGCATAAATTTTATTAAACTTGCTCCAGGGGAAACGCTGACGGTTTAATTCGATAGTCAGGCTGTTATTTTCTTTTGATTGAACGATTTCCCCGATTAAATATCTATCGCCGATATTTACGGTCGGAATATCCTGCAAGACGAATTTGGCCGGCTGGTTTTTTATGAAATCTAGTATATTTATGTCAAAGTTCAGTACACCCTCGGTCGCCAATTGTTTTATCCAGGGGTAAACCTGTTCAATCGGCGCATCTATTGTAATCGCCCTGAAAGCCACAGTTTTGGATTCGGGCAAAAATTGATCGATGGGATATTTATCTTTCAACTCCTCTTTGGTGGCGCCCCAGCTGTTAAATAGTGGAACGATCGCTATCTGGTAGAAAGCCAATCCCAGGCCCAGGACAATGACAATAAAAAAGAAATAACTGCGCGCGGTCACAGTCGGTAAGAATATGCCGACTATCCATTTCCAGATAAATTTAACCACCCAGGCAACTATAGATATCGCTCCGATCAGAGCCCAAAAAGCGAATAATTCAGGGCTTTTGGCGATTAAAAAGGCCGCGCCGACAACCGCCCAGATCACTATCGATATCGCGTACTTTAAGAGAGTAAACATTTCCGCACCCGCCCCTTAAGTTTTACTAATGTGATTCAAACACTTCTGCTATTAATGGGCTATCAGTATTACGCTATTTTAAAACACATTTCTTAATCAACGTAAAATATAAATATCGGCATTTCTCAACGCAAGCATTAAATTACTTTATTCTTCGCCGTAGGATTAAAATTAACATCCTAAAAAGGAAAATAAAATAATAAAAAAAACGGCATAGGAAAATTATAGTCGGAAGCAGTTATGTTTTATTAGTTATCCTCACTACTGTCCGGCCTTTGATAGTTTTGCTAAAATGTTCTTCGGGATGTCGTAAACTTCCATCCTGAAGAATATGGTCGGGCTGTCTAAAATCGCTAATTACCCGGCGAAAACTAAAATTTATGCTTCGGGATGGAAGCTATGCGACATCCCGAAGCTATATTTCAATGATCTGTTAAAATCAAATTAATAAAATATTGATTGCCTGTTTCTGCTATATAAGCCTGATTCTTTAAAAGTAAAAGCCCGGACAGTAATGAGTTATCCTTTTTAATGAAAATATTCTTGATTTCCAATAATCATTGTCCGCGACTATGATTTATCCAATTTTATAAATATTTCCTCATTTTTGGGAAACCTGCCGATTGCTTTTTTCGAAAAAATAAGTTCATTATCCCTGACAACTTCAAATACGCCGCCGCCTGATTTAATCAATTCGGCGTCTATATTATAGCGTTCTTTCAGGGCTTGTGCCAGACCGGCCGCTTGAGGGTAATAATTTCATTCGGCGCAGTATTCAATAGATATTTTTTTCATGAACTTTATCCCAATATTACTTAATAATTTATTTTTAAAAATATTTTTGAATAAACAAACCTCAACTATCAGTCTCGGTTAATGACACGGCTTCTTCATCTTCGATATCTTCCTCGAAATCATCATCCCCATCGACACTGCCATCCGCGGATTCCATCAAACCTAAATCCATAGTTGATTGGCCGTTATTCAAAGCCGGGCTTTGCTTTTTGGCTTCCATTTTGGCCTTATCGGAATCGTTGAGTATTTCCCGGCCCAGCGCGCAATAATCTTCATAGCCATATGATGAAGTATATCGAGTGACGGCATAGCCCAGGGACGGCGTCTCCGCCAGCTTGACATTTTTACGAATAAATGTCTTAAATAATAATGGCCCAAGATGTTCCGAGGCTCGCATCTGGTCCAGAATCGCCTTGGATAAATTCGTACGGGCGTCATACATATTCGGTAAAATACCGGCAATTTTCAAGTCGGGATGGTATCTTTTCTTGATTTCGCCCAAAGCTTCAAAAAACGGGATAGTGCTTTCCAGTGCCAAAATCTCGGTTTGAAGAGGGATTATTATTTCATCGGAGGCGCATATGGCGTTGATTGTCAACAATCCGTATGAGGGCGAGCTATCGATAATTATAAAATCATAATCGGTTAATCGCTGAAGTTTCTGTTTTAAAATATATTCGCGTTGGCTGACGGCCTGTAGTTGTGTTTCGACCAAACGCAAATCCATGCCGGCCGGCATGATCCAGCATTTGGCCTTGCGCCATCTGACCAGGGCTTGCAAAGGGTCCACTTCGCCGGTTAACACGTTGCTGACAGTCGGCCATTGATCTATCCCTGCCCAG
>CAZFSN010000021.1:0-24190 GCA_964521815.1 uncultured Ignavibacteria bacterium
TTTATTCACTTCACATCGTCCATCATATATGACCAAGCTTGTTTTCGCGCTGGCTCTGGCTACGGTGGTTGGTTATTCCACGCATCTTTATTTGCCTATCAGGGCCGCTGAAAAGCCGGAGATCAACGAAAATAATCCGGATAATTGGGAAAGATTCAAATCGCTTCTGGAACGAAAACAATATGGCCAGGAATCGATGATAACCCGCATGTTCGACCGTCGCGGTACCTGGGCTCACCAATTCGGCGATTATCCTCATATGGGGTTCTGGGGCTATTTCAGGGAGCAATATTCGGAAAACTGGGCCGCCTTTTTATTCTTCGCCATAGGTATTTGGGGCATGTATGAAGCTTACAGGCGGGATAAGATTGACGGCCTATGGTTGTTGTCTTTATTTTTAGCTTCAACACTGGGTTTAATTCTATATCTTAATTTCTCCGATGGCACGCGCGGCGCGATCCTTGAAGTCCGCGATCGGGATTATTTCTTCACACCGGGATTTATGTTTTTCGGCGTGCTGTTTGGCGTGGGGCTGACCGGTATCCTGCATGATCTTGCCGACTGGATCAAAGGCCGCCCCGAGCGGAAATACCTTTTTACCGCCGCACTTATTTTAGGCTTTTTAATGCCGTTCCATACGCTTAAAGCGAATTATTTTACGCATGATAGATCCCGTAACTATATCCCCTGGGATTATGCCTATAATATTCTTAGCTCAATTGATAAAAACGGCATTGTTTTTACCAATGGTGATAATGATACATTCCCGCTGTGGTACATTCAGGAGGTGGAACATTACCGGAAGGATGTCCGGGTTGTTAATTTGAGCCTTTTAAATACGCCCTGGTATATCCATCAACTTAAAGATCAGATGGGCGTACCGATAAGCTACACTTATGAACAAATCGAAGCCATAAGGCCGATGTGGGACCCGGTTAAGGAGAGGGTATGGAAGGTTCAGGATGAAATGGTCTCCGACATCATCAAAACCAATAAATGGCAAATCCCGATATTTTTCGCGGTCACGGTTTCCGATGATAATAAGCTTAAACTAAACGATAATATGATCATGGAAGGCATGGGCTACAGAATCGTGCCCGATCAGGGCAAGAATCGCGTCGATCCCGACAAGATGTGGAATCTATATATGAAAGAATTCAAATACCGAGGGCTTGATGATACCACTATTTATAAAAACGAAAACGACACTCGATTGATCGCTAATTATGTTTCGGGATTTTTACAATTAGCCGATACTTTAAAAAAAGTAGATAGAATGGATGATGCCATAAAAGTTGTTGAGAAATCTATCGAGATTTTCCCTAACGAATGGCGGCATCGCGCTTACCTGGCCTCACTTTACGCGCAGGAGGGTGATATAGATAAGATCAATGAGGTCATTAAAGGAGTCGAAAGCGATAAGGTAGTCACGGTGTTGACATCGGCGGCACAGGAGGCGCATCTAAATAAAAATTTCCAGGAAGCGGCGGATTTATTGAAAATGGCTCTGCGATATGAACCCAACTCCACGATGGCTTTTAACAACCTGCTGTTTTTGGAAAACCAGTTAGGCCATACCCAGGCGGTAGATAGCCTGGCCGACACCTGGCGGGCTCAACATGCTAACGATCCTGGCGCCTTGACCAAACTGGATAATCTTTTAAACGCGCTTAAGCAATCGGACCAAAAGCAATAACATGGCCCGCATCCTGGCTCTCAACTGGCAAGACCTCACGCATCCCGCTTCGGGAGGGGCTGAAGTTCATCTCGAAGAAATACTTCGGCGGCTGGTGAAAAAGGGCCATGAAATTGATCTATTATGCTGCAATTATCCGGGCGGCAAACCTGAAGAAAACATAGCCGGCGTGAATATTATCAGGCGCAGCAGCCGGTCTTTGTTCAACTGGGCCGTACCGGGCATTCTCAGGAAACTTCTGAAAGCTAAAAAGTATGATATTTTATTCGAGGATATTAATAAAATACCATTTTACACCCCGCTTTACTGTAAACTGCCGCTTCTGGTGATTATACCTCATCTGTTTTCAAACTCGATTTTCAGGGAAATCAATTTTCTGCTCGGTACCTATATTTATCTGGCGGAAAAACCTTATTCATTGATCTACAAAAAATATCACACGATGGTTATCTCTAATTCGACCGCCGGGGAAATCGTCGCCAAGGGTATTGCCGAAGATAAAGTACATGTAGTCGAATGCGGCATTGACAATCAAAGCTATTCGTTCGATTCCAGGATCACAAAATTCGATCAGCCGACGATTATTTATGTAGGGCGGATAAAAAAATATAAATCGATTGAAACCGGTATCAAAGCAATGCCAAAAATCCTGCAAAAAATTCCAAACGCGCGGCTGGTAATTATCGGTGATGGCGATCATCTGCCTGTCCTAAAAAAGACTGTCGGGCAATACGATCTTGACAAGCATGTTGAATTTTTAGGCTTCGTGCCTCATGATATTAAAATCGAATATCTTCGCCGAGCTCACCTTTCGATTTACCCGTCATTGAAAGAAGGTTGGGGATTAACTAATATCGAAGCTAACGCCTGCGGCACGACAGTATTGGCTTCAAGGGTGCCCGGCTTGCGGGATTCGGTCGATGACAATAAATCGGGGCTGTTATTCGAATTTGGTAATGTTGGCGAGTTCACCGAGAAAGCCATCAAAATATTGTCCGATAATGAATATAGATCTGTTCTGGAAAAAGGCGCGCTTGTACACGCCGCGAAATACTCCTGGGATAAAGCCGCCGATCAGACAGAAAAACTAATGGAACTGGTGTTGTCAGGCAATGGTTAAAGTTCGCTGGAAAGTCATAATCGGCATTGTTATTAGCTTGTCCTTTTTAGGCTATGCCTTAAGCCGAGTAGATTACAAAGAAGTGGCGACGGCTTTTTCCGACGCGAACTATGTGTGGACGCTGCCAATGATGCTGTCTGTTATCGTTACAATGCTTATCAGGGCGGCCCGTTGGCAATGGCTGGTTAAGCCTATACGAACGATTTCGTTTAGTACCCTGTATTCCTCGGTAATGATAGGTTTTATGGCTAATAACTTATTGCCGGCTCGTATCGGCGAAGTGGTTCGGGCGGTATCTCTTTCCCGGCGGTGTTCGCTGAGCAAATCGGCGGTCTTCGCCACCGTCGTGGCCGAACGCGTGTTCGACAGTCTCGGGCTTTTATTCGTCTTTCTGGTGACTCTTGTTTTCATTGATTTCCCTCAAGAATTAAAACAGGCCGGTATGGTGGCTTTGTTACTGACTGTCGGCCTGCTGATCTTTTTGTACTTGCTCTATGGCAAAACCGATTTGGCGGTAAGAATTATTTGCCGGCCAATCGGGATTGTTTCGAAGAAAATGGCTGTCAGGATCGATTCGATTCTGAGGCAATTTGCCAGCGGCCTGAGCATTTTAACCTCGCCCGGTCCGATTCTCGTCATTTTCTTATATTCCGTTTTTCTGTGGGTTTTTACCGCGGTTTCAGGCTATCTGATATTCATCGCGTTCGATTTGTACCCTAATATCTGGGCCGCGTTCATCGTGTTGTTCGTAACCGTACTGGCGGTTTCGCTGCCGTCATCGCCGGGTTATATCGGAACATATCATCTGGCTTGTATCATGGCTTTTAAATTGATAAGTTCTTTGGGGATGTTCGGGCAAGCGGTCTCCGATTCGGTAGCCCTCTCTTTTTCAGTCGTTCTATGGTCGTGTCAATTTTTTCCGGTGACTATCATAGGATTATATTATTTAAGGAAAGAACATATGAATTTTAAAGATATTGGCGAAGAAGAAGTTTTTAATACGGCCGGCCCGTAAGGCAAACATGCTATTCACGCGGGTCCGGTTAAATCAATCGTAGCGGGCAAGCCGACGGTTGACTCACTAATTGGAGGAGTTGTGGAATCTGAACAGCAATTTGGTCGTCGACCATCAAAAAGAAGGGCGATAATGCCTAAAAAGGTCGATGAGACCGCTCAACCTAAAGTTGAGGAAAAATTATCGGGAACCGATGCAGCAGCCGAAGGCGCGCAAAAGGCTCCGGAGGCCAGGACTGAATCGCCGAAATCGGCGCCTGCCGATCGTCCTAAGCCGGCTTATAAATCCGAAGGGCGACCCAGACGGGATCAGCGAGACAGAGGTGACAGACGCGACAGAGGTGACAGGGGTGACAGAAGCGACAGGCCGAGAAGGCAGGATTCGCCCAGAAGATCGCCAAAACCGGCTACCGATGATCGTCATGCGCCCAAGAAGTTTGGGACTATTAAGCTGAGCGTGGTAATACCCGCTTTTAATGAAGAGCAAAATATCGTCCCGCTTTTAAGCCAGTTTGGCCAACTTTTTGCCAAACTGCCTTATAAAGCCGAGATGATTCTCGTTGATGACGGCTCACTGGACAGGACTATGGTCAAAGCCAGAGAGGGGCAGGCGAACTATCCCTGGCTCAAAGTTTATGGGCATAGAATAAACCGGGGCTTGACGGCGGCGTTGGAAACCGGTTTTGCCAGAGCGACAGGCAAGATAATCTGTTTCTATCCCGCCGATCTGCAGTATCACGCCGATGAAATTCCCAAGCTTGTCTCAAAGCTGGATTCGGGCGCGGATGTCGTGACCGGTTGGAAACGCGGCAACTATGGCATAAAAGCGTTTGGCTCGTATATCTACAATCGTTTATCAAGAAGCCTGTTTAATATTAAGGTCCACGACTTGAACTCGATTAAGGCTTTCAAAAGAGAAGTCGCTGAATGCTTTGCTTATCGGCGCGGCTGGCATCGCTATATGGTGGTCATGGCGGCGCAGGCCGGCTATAAAATCGATGAGGCGAAAGTAAAGCTATATCCGAGAAAAAACGGCAAATCGAAATTTGGCTTAACGCAGCTGCCATTGGGTTTTCTTGATTTATTAAGCGTCAAATTCGAGCTGTCTTTCACTAAAAAGCCGCTGTTGTTTTTCGGATCAGCCGGGATAATTACAGGCTTTTTGGGCTTTATCATCGGCCTAATTGCCCTGTACATGCGATTTATTGAGCACGACGGTTTCCGGCCCCTTTTATATGCCGTGATTTTGCTTCTGGTTTCAGGATTGCTGTTGTTCGCCATCGGCTTTTTAGCCGAGTTGATAGTCAGTATTAGAGAGGACATCAACCGCCAGAAGAGCGGCTTAAAAATATAGTTTTTGAACAAAGCCTTTTAGTCGGTCGTCAAAAACATTTTCCGGCCGGGAGATCGCGATGCTTCCGGCCGGATGTGGTTTGAATATCAGGTGATATATGGCATTGGCGGGCTTTCAAGCTTGTTTTTTGAATGGTTTTAATATTAATTGCCGGAAATGAATAGCGAATTATCTGCAAAAATTTCAATATTGATTGTGACATTTAATAACGCGTCGACAATTGAACTATGTCTGGAATCGCTGCAACGGCAAACTTTTACCGAATTTGAAATTCTCATTTTTGATAATGCTTCCGGCGATTCCACGATTAGGAAAATCTCGAAAAATTCTGATATTAAAATGTTTAGCGGGGAAAAAAATATCGGGTTTGGGGCGGCGATAAATAAATTGGCGGAAAAAGCTGAAGCGGATTACTTGTTTATTCTAAATCCCGATTGTATCTGTCCGCCTGAAACGCTGGCGCGATTATATGACTTTGCCCGAATTCATCCCGGCGCTGTTTCCCCGGCGCTGATATATCCCGATGGCAAACCACAGGCATCGGCGCGATCATTTCCAGGCTATAAAAATATTATATTCTCCAGAAGATCGCCTTTATTTCAATTGGGTTTGACCAAGACCGGCGATGCTGGTTATCTTGCTTTTGATCAACCGGCCAAGGTACCGGCTATATCCGGCACGGCGATGTTTATCAGAAGCGAGCTTTTCAGGCAAATAGGCGGTTTCGATGAAAGGTTTTTCATGTATCTGGAGGATATAGATTTCTGCCGAAGATTAGCCGAAAAGGAGATTGATGTCTGGTATCTGCCGGATGTGAAAGTCAGCCATGTACTGGGCGCCAGTTCAAATTCCGCCGCTTTGAAAGCTTCGTTTCACCATCATTACTCCATGTATAAATACTTTACAAAACATTATCCCCGAAATAAAATAAAAAACCTGCTATTGTTGTTTTTACTGGGGGCGGGGTTTGTGATTTCGGTTATAACGAAAATTTTAGGAATTAAAAGGCGCAAATGATAAAAATTCCTTCATATATCATTATCAGCGTTTTAAGCGGCTATCTGTGTTATTTATTCGTACCGCTGATTATCAAATATTGTAAAGATAAAAACCTGTATGATATGCCCGGCCCTCGTAAAATTCATAAAACCCCGATTCCCCGTTTGGGTGGTATCGCCTTTTTTGCCGCTTATTTTCTTGGCTTGTTGCCGGGTTTTTTGCTTCTACCGGATATATTTTGGGCTAATCTTAAATCGCTTATCGGCATTTTCGCCGGCGGTTTGGTTATTTTCACTCTGGGCGTGGTCGATGATATTCGCGGCTTGAAACCGCTGACAAAGCTGGGCTGGCAGGTAATAGCCTGTTTGGTGCTAATAGCTTTCGGGGTCAGACTGGAACTTATTAATATTCCGTTTTATAAATTGGTCAATGTGGGCTGGTTGGGTATACCTCTAACGATAATCTGGCTGATCGCTATTATCAATACGATTAATTTAATCGATGGTCTGGATGGCCTGGCCGCCGGAGTCAGCGCGATTATCGGAATAAGTTTTTTAGTTTTAAGTCAAATCATGGGGTTGGCTCTACCATCACTGTTGGCCGCCGGCATAATCGGCATTACTCTGGCATTTTTGAAATATAATTATTTTCCTGCTTCAATCTTTATGGGCGATTCGGGTTCATTGTTTTTAGGCTATTTATTCGGCGTAATATCATTATTTTGGCCGAAAAGCTTCGCCACAGTGGTCATGTTCGTGCCGATTTTGGCGTTGGGAGTACCGATAATTGAATTTTTCACGACACTTGTTCGCCGGCTATTCTCCGGACAAAAACTATATATCGCTGATAAAAGGCATATATTTCATTTTTTACTTGATCTGGGAGTCCCGGAACGAGTGACGGTCTGGCTGTTCTATCTGGTCAGCCTTCAATTCGCGCTGGCGACATTTGGCATAGTTGGCGGTAATATTAATATTTTGTTTGTGTTAGAATCCGTATTTATTATATTTACTGCCATTATTATATCCAGGAATTTTAAATTGGAAAATAAGAGATGAAGGATCAACAATTTCTCGATTTCGAAAAACCCATTATCGAACTTGATCGTAAAATTAAAGAGATGAGGCAGCTGGCTACTTCCGAGAATATTGAACTGTCCCGCGAAATAGGCCTTCTGGAAAAAAAGCGCAACCGTTTGCGCAAAGAGGTCTATTCGAATTTAACGCGCTGGCAGCGAATCCAATTAGCCCGTCACCCGCTACGGCCATATAGCCTGGATATGATAAAACTGATATTTACCGATTTCATCGAACTTCACGGCGACCGTTATTTTGCTGATGATAAGGCTATGGTAGGTGGCTTCGCCAAAATCGATAATAATAAAGTCATGGTGATAGGCCAGCAAAAAGGGCGCGATACCAAGCAACGGCAGTATCGTAATTTTGGCATGTGTCATCCGGAGGGTTACCGTAAGGCTTTGAGGTTAATGAAGCTGGCGGAAAAATTCGACTTGCCGATAGTGATATTTGTGGATACACCCGGAGCTTACCCAGGCATTGGGGCTGAAGAACGCGGACAGGCTGAAGCAATTGCCCATAATCTACGGGAAATGGCAGTCATTGAAGTGCCGATTATCGTGGTAATTTTAAGCGAAGGAGCTTCCGGCGGCGCTCTGGGAATTGGCCTCGGCGATAAAATATTTATGCTGGAAAATTCTTGGTATTCGGTCATTTCCCCCGAGGGTTGCGCCGCCATTTTATGGAAAGCTGATGCCGCTTCCGACCCGGCCAAGCTGGAGGCGAACAGAAAACAGGCGGCGGAGTCATTGAAACCGATTGCCCAGGACCTGGCCGAGCTTAATATAATCGATAAAATTATCGCTGAACCTCCCGGCGGGGCTCACCTTGAATTTCAGGCCACGGCGGATATAATCAAAAATGAATTACTGGAAGCCCTGGCTGAATTAAAAATTTACTCAAAAGAAGAACTTTGTAATAAAAGACTTGAGAAATACCGGAAAATGGGTGTATATAAGGAACAGGATTAGGAGATTATGTTAAACGAAAAACTTTTAGAAATCTTGGCTTGCCCTAAATGCAAAGGCGATCTGGAATATGATAAAAAGAACAACGTCCTTTTGTGCCATTCATGCAGATTAAAGTATCGCATAGAGGATGGCGATATTCCGGTCATGCTGATAGATGAAGCTGAAAAATTTTAAGGAGGATTTATGATAAAGTTATCTCGATTTATTGAGGATAAACTTATTTCTTTTGATTTGAAGGGCAATACGAAAGAAGAAATTATCGCTGAACTGGTTGAATACGCCGCGAATTCTGAGATGGTTAAAAACAAGGAAGAGCTTTTAAAAGCGGTTTTGGAAAGAGAAAAGCTGGTGACCACCGGTGTCGGCTACAATGTGGCGTTCCCTCACGCGAAAACAAAATCGGTACGCGGAGTCGTTATCGCTTTCGGACGGAAAAACGAAGGCGTCGATTTTGAGGCGATGGACCGTAAACCAGTCCATTTGTTCTTCCTGATTGCCGCCCCTGAGGATGCTATCGGCGCTCATCTTAATGTCATGGCCAAGCTTTCATTTTTAATGAAAAACGAGAAAAACAGAAATAAATTATTGAAAGCGAAATACAAGGAAGATTTAATCGAAGTTTTAGATTCCAACGAGTAAATGCTTTCAGCGATTACGAACTTCATGAAGTACAGGCAGCTGATGCCTGTTCTGGCAGTTTTCTGCGTTTGTGTTGTTCTTATAATTTTACCGCTTTGGCTGAAATTGACGATATCGGAATTTTGCATCGGCAAATTGTACTATCCGTTTATAAAACTGGATAATTTCCTGACGGATATCGCCACCGCTAAAAATAAGAATATCGAGTTGAATCAACGACTGATAGAGATGTCAATGACCAACGCGCAATATACCGAAGATCATTATGAAAACGCGCGTTTGCGGCGCATGCTGGATTTTGACCTTCAATTACCGTACCGCCTTGTGCCCGCCGAAGTCATCGGTTTGAAACCCGGTCAGACGGCCAAATCAATCATTATCAATGCCGGCGGCCAAAAAAGTGTAAACTATAATATGCCGGTCGTGACCGCCGACGGCATAGTCGGCAAGACTATTGAAATCGCCGATAATTCGGCGGTAGTCCAGCTTTTGATCGATTATAACTGCAAGGTCTCGGCCATCGATCAGAGCACTCGGGCTATGGGCATAATACGCTGGCAAGGCGGCAAATTTCTCGCAATGGGAGACGTCCCGGTCGAAAGCCAGGTCGCGGTCGGAGATACTATCGTATCATCGGGACTGGGCGGTATTTTTCCTCCCGGGCTCAGGGTGGGAACGGTTGTCTATTCCCAAAACCGCGAAGCAACACTTTTTAAAGATGTAACGGTAAAATCATCGGTGGATTTCGGTTCACTGGAAGAAGTATTCGTGGTAATTTACGGTGAATAAAGTATTAGCGTTCAAATATGTTGTCGGGGCGCTTTTCGTTGTTTTTTATCAAATAATATTCGCGCCGCGCCTGACTATCGCCGGAGTCCAATCGAATATGGCGATTGTACTTACGGTCTGGATTGCGCTAAACCAGGGTTGTAGGGCCGGGACATTGTTCGGATTCGCGGCCGGCTTGCTGATCGGTTTCTTTACACCCTCCGACCTGGGCTGGGCGGCTTTGATTCTGGCCCTGATCGGTTATGGGGCCGGCAGCCTGAAAAACAAACTTGTCATCGAACCGGTTTCCGTCCAGTTATTGATAGTGCTGGCCTCGGCTATTATTTTTAACATTCTAGATGTTCTGACAACAAAATTCGGATTATTTTTCGCTAATCCCTCTTATGCCATATCCAACGCGATCTATTCGGCTTTTTACAGCGCCTTTATAGGCGTTATCATTTTTTATTTTATTAGATACCGCTATCTTTTAAGGAATCTGTTTTAATGTTTCAGCACGCGCAAAGTCATAAATTTAAACTGAGGCTGACCCTGGCGCTGGTTATATTCTGTTCTCTTATTATTACTATAAAACTGTTCGCCATTCAAGTATTCGCGACCGGTTATTATCGTAAAGCTTCGATTGATAATAGCGTGCGTATCGTTCCCATTAAAGCGCCCAGAGGCGTTATTCTGGACAAAAACAGCCAGGTAATCGTGCAAAACCGGCCCTCATATTCGGTATATCTGGTTCCCCATGATGTACCGGATATTGATGCCGCCTCGGCTTTGTTGGCGGAAATGCTCAAGATGGATGAGACATATCTCAAAGAAATTATTGCCGCCGGCTGGAAAGGGCGATTTCAACCTATAAGACTGAAACGGGATGTAGATTTTAAAACTATCAGCGTGCTTGAGGAGCATTCACTGGATGTGCCCGGCCTGGTATTTCAGGTTGAACCCACCAGGCTTTATCCCGATAGCGGCTATGGCAGCCATCTGTATGGCTATGTTGGCGAAGTATCTGAAAACGAATTAGAAGCCGGTAAAGAGAAATATAATAAAGGTGATATTATCGGCAAAAAAGGGCTGGAAAGATACTACAATAACTACCTAAAAGGCCGAGACGGCGTCTTGTATCTTGAGGTGTCGGCCAAGGGCCGGATTCTTGGAAAATACCCTTATAAAAATGAGATGCCGCCGGTCACCGGGTCAACTTTGATTCTTAATGTCGATTGGGATCTGCAAAAATACGCCGAATCGCTGTTGTTCCAAAAAGGGCAGGGGGCTGTTGTCGCTATCGATGTTTCCAATGGCGATGTTCTGGCATTAGCGTCCAGTCCGGATTACGATGCCAATTTATTTTCCGGAGTCGTCCCGCCCGAAAAATGGGCTCAGATAATGGCTGATTCGACATTTCCCTTGCTTAATCGGGCCGTTCAGGGAGTCTATCCGCCGGGTTCTACATTCAAGGTTTTTACCGCCGCGATGGGACTTTATTATGGCAAAGTGGCTGAAGAAAAAAATTTCGATATCTGTCGGGGTCAGAAAAAATTCGGCAACCGGGTTTTTAAATGCTGGCGCGCCGGCGGCCATGGCCGACTCGATCTTCATGGCGCCATAGTTCAATCATGTGATATATATTTTTATCAACTTGGTCTGGCTTGCGGAATGGAGCTTTTCGGGCAGTTCATGCCTAAATGCCGATTAGGCCAATTGACGGGTGTGGATATACCGGGTGAAAAGAGCGGCCTTTCGCCGTCAATTGAATATTTCAATGAGCGCTATGGCAAAAATGGCTGGACCAAGTATCTGATTAATAATCTGGCTATCGGCCAGGGCGAGATACTCGTGACGCCCATTCAGATGGCGGTTCTATACGCGGCGCTGGCCAATGGCGGCACAATTTACAAACCGCATATCGTCCATAAAATTATCGATGAAAATAATGTAGAAACCGAAATTTTGCCGGAAAAACTGGCAACTCTGCCTATTTCCGATGAAAATCTGCATATAATCGTTGACGCCCTGAGCGGAGTAGTCGGCGAAGAGCACGGCACAGCCAATTGGATGAAGATTCAAGGAATGACAATTGCCGGCAAAACCGGCACAGCGCAAAATCCTCATGGCGATGATCATGCTTGGTTCGTCTGTTTCGCGCCCGCTGATAATCCTAAAATCGCGGTTGCGGTCATCGTCGAAAACGCCGGCCACGGCAGTTCGATTGCCGCGCCGATAGCCCGAGATATCATAAAATTCTACTTTCAAGATAAAAAACTCGTAACTGGCGACGGCCCGGCTTAGTTATGGGTAAGCTGAATCTGGATTTCTTTTTAATTTTCGCCGCTCTGATGCTGTCGCTGATAGGTATCGCCTTTATCTACAGCGCGACTCATCACGCGAGCGAGACGGGCCAGGGGTTGTTGTATTACCAGAGGCAAATAGTCTGGCTCGGGGCGGCTCTGGTATTGGCCGCGATCATTTATTTTATCCCGTTAAAGATGCATGAAGCTATGGCTTATATTTATTATTGGCTGGCCCTGGGCTTGTTAGTTTTAGTCCTTATAACGACATCCGATGGCGCCGCCCGTTGGTTTAATTTCGGCGGTTTCGCGGTCCAGCCGGTGGAGTTTGCCAAGGTGGCTTTATGTATAGCCTTAGCGCGTTTTTTTGCTTACAGAAAAACAAAGCTGCAGCACTTTCGAACTATTTTCGCCGGTATATTGATTGTAATTATTCCAACCTTGTTGGTAATTAAACAACCCGATCTTGGCAGTTCACTGGTCGGTCTCGCGATATTTTTCGGTATTTTAATCTGGACCGGGATGCCAATCTCCAGAATTGTTTTAATAATCTCTCCGGTTTTGAGTATTGTCACCGCTTTCCATTGGATATCCTGGGCGATATTTTTCTCGGCTTTTTTATTGCTCCTTTTTGTGTCCCGACCCAAATTATTGCCGGGTATAGTATTTTTCACCATAAATTTACTTCTGGGTATGGCCACGCCGATATTATGGAACCGTCTTCATGAATATCAGCGTTTAAGAATATTGACATTTCTCGATCCGGGGCAAGATGCCGCCGGCGCCGGGTATCAGATTATTCAATCCAAGATAGCTATCGGTTCGGGTGGGTTTTGGGGTAAGGGTTTTATGCAGAGCACGCAGACCAAATTGGATTTTCTGCCGGCCCAACATACCGATTTCATTTTCTCGGTGATCGGCGAAGAAATGGGTTTTATCGGGGCTTTGGTGATAATAATTTTATTCGCTATAATAATCTTTCGGGGTTATTTAATAGCTTACAAGGTGAGAAACACATTTTACAGTTATGTAGCAGGCGGGCTTACGACGGCCATATTATTTCAGATGTTCGTTAATATCGGCATGACAATCGGCTTGATGCCGGTGACCGGCTTACCCTTGCCGTTTGTCAGTTATGGGGGGTCATCGCTGCTTTTTTTCTGGGGAATTATCGGCCTGTTACTGGCTATTAACCGAGATTGGCAGGAGTATTAATTATGTATCCTGATTTATTCCACATCGGACCCGTTCAAATCAAATCATATGGCCTGGCTCTGGCGATATCGTTTTTTGTGGGAGTCTGGTTCGCGATCAGAAGGGGCGAGAAAAATGGCATAAAAAGCCAGCATATGATCGACCTTTGTTTTATTATCTTAGTCGGCGCTATTGTAGGTTCGCGCCTGTTTTACGTGGTGTATCATACCGAGGAATTTGCCGGCCACTGGCTTGATGCCATCAACCCATTTCAATCATCCGGCGATATAGGCATTGCCGGCCTGTCGATGATGGGCGGCGTCGTACTGGCGATAATCGGGGCAATGGTCTATTTCATTTCGCGAAGAATCGCGCCCTGGGCTATGCTGGATGCTATGGCTCCCTCGTTTTTCCTGGGGCTGGGCATAACGCGCATCGGTTGTTTCTTAAACGGCTGTTGCTATGGCTTGCCCACGGATGCCTGGTGCGGTGTGACATTCCCATATCACCATCACGCGGTCTGGCCGACTCAGCTATTTTCATCGGCCGCCGGTTTTATCATGTTTGGCATTATCCTGATTCTGGACCGAAAACGATCTTTCGACGGTTTCACGTTCTGGCTGGCATTGATGTTTTACAGTGTCTGGCGTTTCGCTATCGATTTTATCAGGTATTACGAGAATTCGATGATTATATTTTCAATCGGCAATGTGAATATAACGCGAAATCAATTTATCACAATTTGCCTTTTCATAATTGCCCTGATCTGGTTTATTTATCTTAAGCGAAAAAATGAACGAATTGATAAAAAACCTGACCGAGAAGGCGAGCTACCTGCTTGATGATGTATTCGCTTTTATCTCGGCGCCCCGATGTCCCGGATGCGGTAATTTTCTAAATAGCCCTCGTCAACCGTTATGCCCGGCTTGCGGATCGAATCTGAATTTTCCCGGCGATGGGCCGGTCTGCCTGTTATGCAGATCGCCGCAAGGGGTCAAATGCAACTGCCAAGAGGCTAACGAAAGTAATGTCCCCCGTTTGTATTACTGGAGCAATTATACCGAAGTCATTCGTCAGTTAATCCATCAGTTTAAATTTGACGGGCAACTTAATATAGGACAATATCTTGCAATTACAGCGATTAATGTACTAACCGACCGGTTAACTGATCTGAAATTCGATCTTATAATTCCCGTGCCGATGCTCAAACGCGATAAGCGGAAACGCGAATTCAATCAAACCGAATTAATAGCCCTGGAAGTTTCGCGAAGGCTCAAGATTCCTGTCGATAGTGACGTTTTGCGGAAAATTAGACAAACCAGACTTCAAGCCAATCTCGGTCGGGAAGAAAGATGGCAAAATATTACGGGCGCTTTTAGTGTAAGTCATATCGATAAAATTCAAGGTAAATCTTGTTTGCTAATCGATGATATTATCACTACCGGCGCTACTTGCCAGGAAGCCGCCCGAACTTTATATTCGAGTGGAGCGACCTTGGTAACGGTGTTCGCGCTGGTTTCTAATCATTACGAATTTGATAATTTCGATTATCAAAATAGGCTCACAGATGACAGCCTTTAAAATAATCGAAGAGGGCGCTTTTGGCGATTATGAATTCGAAGCCGAGGCTGAATCGTTGAAAAAGCTGTTTTCCGTCTGTGCTCTGGCAACTTTTGAGGCGATGACCGATGTTTCAGGAGTAGAGACTATCGAGGAAAGGAATTTCGATATCTCGGCGGAATCGCTGGAGGAATTATTGTATCTGTTTTTAGCCGAATTGATTTATATTAAGGATACCGAGAATATTTTTTTCAGCAAATTTGAAATAATGATAACAAACAGGTTCAAATTAAATTGTAAAGCGTTTGGCGAACATATTAATGGCAAAAAACATACTTTAAAAACCGATGTGAAGGCCGTAACCTACCATAAATTAGAGGTAGTCATAAAAGATGATGGTTACGGCGCGCATGTAATACTGGATTTATAATCATGGAAAAGATAAAAATCGATGAGTTTACCTGGGAAATTCCCAAAGGGTCAAAACCGGGCATGAAAGTGCCGGCCAGACTTATCACCACGAAAAAACTTCTGGATAACCTGGATGAGGGGGTTATCGAGCAAATCACCAATGTCGCCTGCCTACCGGGTATCCGCAAATACGCTATGTGTATGCCGGATGGTCATCGCGGCTATGGTTTCCCGATCGGTGGGGTAGCCGCTTTCAGCACCAGGACCGGCGTCATTTCGCCCGGCGGAATCGGTTTTGATATCAATTGTGGAGTTAGATTAGTAAGGACTAATTTGACCGAGTCTGAAGTCAAGCCTAAAATCAAAGAGCTAATTGACCTGTTATTTCAACTGGTTCCCAGCGGCGTTGGCTCCAGCGGGATAGTTAAGCTGTCCAACAGTGAATTCGATAAGCTGATGGCTGAAGGTTTACCCTGGTGCCTGAAAAGAAACTATGCCTGGAACAGCGATATCGAATTCACTGAGCAGGGGGGAGTCATACCCGGAGGTAATCCCGACAATATCTCGGACAAGGCCAAAAAGCGCGGCTTGAATCAAATAGGTACGCTTGGGTCAGGCAATCATTATCTGGAAATCCAGAAAGTCGAATTCGATGAACAATGCGATGAAAAAACCGCCTCGATTCTCGGTATAGATAGACCCGGCCAGATCACGATAATGATTCACTGCGGTTCGCGCGGGTTTGGCCATCAAATAGGCACGGATTATTTGCAGAGTTTCGGCAATGCCATGAAAAAGTACGGTATTCAAACCAATGATCGCGAATTGGCCTGCGCGCCGTTTGATTCTCCGGAAGGTCAGGCTTATTATAGCGCTATGGCTTGCGCCGCCAATACCGCTTTTGTCAATCGTCAGGTAATTATGCATCGCGTGCGGGAGGGCTTTTCGAAAATATTCGGAAAATCCGCCGAAGAGCTGGGGATGCATCTGGTTTATGATGTAGCTCATAATATCGCCAAGCTGGAGACTTACGATACCGGCCAGGGTGCCGAAGAAGTCCTAGTTCACCGGAAAGGGGCTACACGGGCATTTGGCCCCGGCAACACGAATATCCCCGAAAAATACCGGTCGGTCGGTCAACCTGTACTGGTTGGGGGTTCGATGCAGACCGGATCATACTTGCTGGTCGGTACCGCCGATGCCGAACGCCTGACATTCGGCAGCACGCTTCATGGAGCAGGCAGAGTGATGTCGCGAGCGGCGGCCAAGCGTCAGGTGAGAGGCAATCAAGTTAAAGACGAAATGGCCAGACAGGGTATCACCGTCCGCACGGCCTCAATGTCGGGTTTAGCCGAGGAAGCCGGATTCGCTTACAAAGATGTCGATTCGGTGGTCTCCGCCGTGCATAATGCCGGGATATCAAAGAAAGTAGCTCATTTTGTACCTTTGGCTAATATTAAAGGTTAAAAAACTGGAACATTATTTAGGACAAGCAATGCTAATTCAGTTCGCCGGCCGCGGCTTTACCGGCCACATAGCCCGATGAGAACGCGAATTGCATATTATAGCCGCCATACGGTCCCAAAATATCAATAACGTCACCTGCAAAATACAAGGATTTAACTATCTTTGATTCGCAGGTCTTAGGATTTATATCATCCGTACTTACGCCACCCAAAACACCGCGGGTATTATTGAATGGTTTATGCGCTTTAATGGTAAGGCGAAAATCCTTGATAGAATGAATCAATGATTTGCGTTCCAGAGTAGTAATATGTGAGATAGACCGATCCAGCTTAATACGCGATTCTAAAGCGATGGCTTTAATGACGTTATCTTCAAAATACCTGCCTAAAAACTTCTCAATATGAATTTGAGGATGCGCCATAAATTCCTTAATAAGCCAGGCTTCAAAGGATTCGCGGGGGCGGTCAGGCATGAAATCAAGCCTTAATTCGACCGTGTTATCGGCAAGGTTTTCTATTATTTCCGCTGAATGATTAAGGATAGCCGGTCCGGATACACCGGTGGGCGTAAATTTAATCGTTCCGATATCGGAATGGGTTTGTTTTCCGTCGCAATAAATGGCGATTTTTACGTCACTTATAACTTCGCCGGTTAACTCTTTGCCATATTTTTCCCGGGTTATCAAATCAACCAGCGCCGGTTTCAATTTATTTACCCGATGGCCGAGTTTTTGGGCTATTATATAGCCATCTTTGGTAGCGCCGAATTTTGGAGAGGAAAAAGAACCGGTTGCCAAAACGACAGCCCTGGCGGGAATAATCGAGTTATTGGCGATCACCCCGGAAACCCTGTTATCATCTACCTGGATATCCGTTACGCGGCTGGATTTTCTATATTTTATGCCTCGGCTAATAGCTTCCTTAAGCAAAACTTGAGATAATCCTTCACCGGCCATGCCATTGGCCTTAAATCTTCCTAAAGCATCAGCTTCCAGGGGCAGATTCAGTTTTTTAAATATTTTCAACAACTCGAGATAGCCAAAAGATTTGAAAATCAAAGCCGCAAATTCAGCTTTGTCACCAAAACCGGCGGCCATTTTCTTGGCTGGAAGTTTCTCGGAAAAGAAAAAGTCTTCAAGCGGCACAGACGCGATTTTTTTGCCTGCTTCAGGATTTTTGTTCAGTAAAATGACATCATTGTTTTTTTCTGAAGCGGCTATAGCCGCGAAAAGACCGGCTGGACCGCCGCCGACTATGACCAGGGGCAACATGGATTTACTTTTTTTTGCGGACATTCCCTTCCACTCCCAAGGATACCCATAAGATAATTATCATAATAATCTAATATATTATAAAGTTATGCTTTATGATTAAAATGTCAAGTGATTTTCAGTAAAATTTCAAAAAATAGCGCTATACTTTAAATCTTGACACAATTATCATAATTGTTATATTAATTTAAAGTATGGCAATGAAAAATTGCTTAGGTATAGAGAAATTAGTTAATTTTTTAGCTTATTAGGCAGACATTAAAAAGGAGTTACGAATGAGGCGTGCATTAGTAATCGCTGCAAGTTTAATACTGCTTGGGATGAGGGCCAATGCCGGTATTCTGACTTTAAATGAGCAGCCTGACATGATCGAAACAAACTTCTCAACAAACTCCGAAACCGAAATAGTTATAAACATCAGTAACCTGGAATCGCTTGAAAAGACCGATGGTTTGGCGGTTGAATTACCCGAGTATTTTAAAATCGGCAGCGGCAATATTTCGAGTCCGAACCAGACGGTCTTGCCGACTTATTCGACATTGCTGGCGGTTCCGGAAAACGCCCAACTTTCAGTCACTATAGAAACCGACCAATTTACGGAAATTTCGAATTTCCAGCTCGCCTCGACGACTGATGAGGAAAAGGAATGGACCCAGCCGGTTGCTTTGACCGGTTCCGTATTTCCTGAAAGAATCGTTACATTCGAATACGCCGGAAAGATGCGGGATCTGTATCTGGCCAAATTGACCATCTATCCGGTGCAGTATGATTACGCTACAAAGACATTAACAGTGCATCATAATCTGGTCATTCGGGCAAATCACAGCGGCGGCGATATTCTTCCGGCTGACAGGACCTTAAGCGAAGCATTCTATCCGATATATAACGCAATCCTGGCAAACAGATCGTTGATTGAAGATGTTCAATTACGCCGCGGCGCCTATTGGTTTATCTCGCCTCAATCATATATACCTTATTTCACTACGCTGGTTGAATGGAAAAAGGCGATGGGTTTCGATGTTCGCGTTATTCCGACATCTGAAATTAGCACAAATCCGAATTATGCCGCGATAGTTAATTTTGTTAGAAATCAATTTCACTCGGCTGAAATAAAGCCCGATTACATTTGTCTTGTCGGCGATGTCAGCATAACCAACGGCGTGGATACTTACACCTATGGCAATCCTTATGGATTTGGCTACATTGACTCAGATAACTATTTCACATTTTTAGATGGAGATGATTATTTCCCGGAATTATTTATCGGGCGAATATCGATCAGCTATACCTCTGAGCTGACTAATTATTTGAATAAATATTTTGGCTACGCCAGAACTCCTTACATGGGCGATACCAACTGGTATCTTAACGCTACTATGGTAGCCGGCAGCAATTACCCCACACCTCGTTTAACAAAACTCTGGTGTCGGGAAATGTTGATGAAACACGGCTACACGGAAGTCGATACTTTCCTGACAGGTTATGATTCGCCTACGGCGATCAATAATTCGATTAATCCCGGGGTTACCTGGGTAAATTACCGCGGCTATGGCGCGCCCGAAGGCTGGACTTCGCCGTATTATACCAGCAGCAATGTAAATCAATTGACCAACGGACCCCGGTTTGGCATCATGACTTCTATAGTTTGCGGTACCGGCGACTATAACGAATATTCTACCGTATGTCTGGGTGAAGCCTGGATTAGATATGTTAATAAGGGCGGGCCGGGTTTTCTTGGTACCACGAATCACGACAGCCATACGCAATGGAACAACGCCATCGATTGCGGTATCTATTGGGGCTTGATGGAAGAAGGCACTTATGGTCTGGCGCAGAGCTTATTGGTAGGCAAGATGGCCATGTACTACGCGTTTCCTGAGGGGACTTATCCGGGCGGGCGTGTCGAATCGTACTTTAACAGTTATAATGTTCTGGGCGATCCGCAACTGCAATGCTGGACCGCGGTGCCCAGGCAGATGCTCGTTACGCACGTCGATTCTATCGCGATTGGCGGCGCCGGCGTTGGCGTCCAGGTAAATAATCAATATGGCCAGCCGATTAAAGACGCCTATGTTTGCCTCTGGAAAGATGGCGATGTGGCTCTCGGCGATTTTACCGATAGCGAAGGCAGAGCGAGCTTCCAGGCTAATTGTGCTTCCGCGGGCTTGCTGCATGTGACGGTGACCAAACCCAATTATATTCCCTATGAAAACGATATCGATGTATACTCGGCCGCTGTCGCGCTCGGCGTCTGCGGTTTTACAGTAGATGATGACAATGACGGTAACTCATCCGGTAATGGAGATACCTCTGCCAATCCGGCTGAAACAATCGAACTGACGACGATGTTGAAAAATATCGGTATTTCCGAAACGGCTGCCGGAATTTCCGGAGTTTTAACATCGGATGACGCCTGCGTTAATATAACCTCGGGCAACTCGAGCTATGACGATATACCGCCGGGCGATTCTTCGGGATCGCTGCAGCCATATCTGATCGAAATTTCCCCATCGGCGTCGGAAGGCCATAGCGCCATATTTAACCTTCTCATAACCGACAATAGCGGCAATTCATGGAGTAATTTCGTTTTTCTGCCTATATCAGCCTCGATGCTGGCGGAAGTATCGAGTAACATTCAAGCCGATGATAATGGAAACGGGATTTTGGATAGAGGCGAGAGCGCCGATTTGATTTTAGAAATACAAAATAATGGTTCAATAGCCAGTAATTCCACCAGCGCTATATTGCGTACCGCCGATACGCTCGTGCAGATAACAGATTCCACCGCTTTGTTCGGTGATATCGAGACAGGCGACATGAGTGATAATTCCGTTGATCCTTTCGCCTTAAGTGTCGCCGCCGCCGCTTATAATGGCCATCAAATCGTTTTTTCGGTCGAATTCACGAATTCTACCGGTCAGGTTCAATCAATCGAATATACTCACATGGTTGGAACCGTTACATCCGATGATCCATTGGGGCCGGATAGCTATGGCTATTATTGTTTCGATAATACCGATCTGGACTATCTCTATCATCCGGTATTTCAGTGGATACCGATAGAATCTTCCTGGCTATCGATTTATCTTAATGATGACATGATACAAACCCGGAGCTTGCCATTTAATGTTACCTATTATGGCGAATTGTTCAATGAATTCAGTGTATCGGATAATGGTTATATTGCCTTGGGTCAATCGTGGTGGTCTAATTACCTTAATACTAATATTCCTTCACCTCAAAGCGCCCCGGCTATGATTGCTCCCTTCTGGGATGATCTGGACGGGCCTATGTACGTCCGCTATAATTATGACGAAGCGGAAGGAAAGTTCGTAGTAGGCTGGAATAATGTCCGCAGCAATGATTCCTATGGCTATCAAACGTTTGAAATAATCATTCTGGATACCGATCAATGGCCTACCGCTACCGGCGACAATGAGATTATTTTCCAATATAATTTGGTTACCAGCCCGTATTCAACTTCGGTAGGCATATGCAGTCCCGACCGGGCCGAAGGCATGCAGTATGTCTTTAACAGCGATTACACTCCGGGCGCGGCGACTCTGATCAACGGCCGAGCGATCAAGTTTACGACCGGCAGCGAATATATAACAGGTATCGACAATAATGGCGACGACAACTTGCCGGCGAAATTCAATCTGGCCCAGAATTATCCAAATCCGTTCAATCCGACGACTAATATTTGTTATCAGTTGCCCACCGATTCAAACGTGCGCCTGGAAATTTTCGATATTCTGGGCAGAAAAGTCCGAACTCTGGTGGATGAATATCAGCCTGCCGGAAATTGGACTGTAGGCTGGAATAGCAAAGATGCCAATGGGCAATCCATTTCCGCCGGATTGTATTTCTACAAATTGACAGCCGGCGATAACCAACAAATAAAAAAGATGATTTTACTTAAATAGATAAAATATGCAACTACTCTTAAGCCCTATTCGACTATCGAATAGGGCTTTTTTATTAACATAATAAGTTCAGACAGGTCGTAGCGAAGCGTGACCTGTCTGCTAAGTATATGTCGGGCCTCAAGGTCTTGGCGATCACACCCTATCGGGCACGACCCGACATAACATTCGGTGATAATTTAATTTTATTCATTTTGTCAACAGCCTCGCCCTATTCAAATATCGATTAGGGTTTTTTTATTAATTTTCAGGTCAATAGTAGCGGGTAAATCTGGTGCAGTTAAACAGAATTATGCGTTTTCCGGTGAATTTAAGTCCTTGACAGCCGACAAAATAGAAAATATAATCTGGTTTTTTAGGAGGATTAATGCCCAACATGAGTCGAATAGGACTGCTAACATCTGGAGGCGATTCGCCGGGTATGAATGCCTGTATTCGGGCGGTCGTACATGAGGCCGAAAATCAGGGAGTCGAGATAATCGCGTTTAAGCGGGGTTTTGCCGGATTACTGGACAATGACTGTTTTACTATGACATCAAGGCATGTCAGCGGAATTATTCAACGGGGCGGTACGGTGCTTCTAACCGCCCGCTGCGATGATTTTAAATATGAGGAAGGCCAGAAAGAGGGAATTAACAACCTGATTAAGAACGGCTGTGATGGTTTGATAGTGATTGGGGGCGATGGTTCATTCAAGGGAGCCCAGGCGATTTCCGGCAGGGGGGTGGATGTTATCGGTATCCCCGGCACTATCGATAATGATATTTACGGTACCGATATGGCCTTAGGTACGGATACATCTTTAAATACAATTATTGAAGTCGTCGATAAGATCAAAGATACCGCTTCTTCGCACGAACGCACATTTATTATCGAGACAATGGGCCGCGGTTCGGGCTATCTGGCTTTGATGAGCGGTATAGCCACCGGTTCCGAAGCGGTGCTTATACCCGAGGTTAAATATGATCTGGAGAAAATCGCCGAACGCATTAAAAAGCGTTACGCCGATGGCAAAGTCAGCAATATCATAATTGTGGCTGAAGGTACCGCCACCGCCTATCATGTGGGCAGGCAACTTTCGAAAATCGCCGGTATCGTGTCTAAAATAACCGTGCTGGGACATCTCCAGCGCGGCGGATCGCCCTCAGGTTTTGACCGCGTATTAGGGTCGAGACTGGGTTCGGCGGCGGTTTTAAGGCTCTTACAGGGCGAATCCGGCTGTATGGTCGGCCTGATTAAAGGACATGTCGAAGCTACATCATTTGATGATGTTTTTCGCAATAAAAAGGAACTGGGACCGAACTTAATTAAGTTAGCTGAAGTATTAGGAAGATAGATTTGGACCTTGAATTATCGGGGCGCTGTAAATCATAAAGATAAACATAATATCGAAGATGCTAATAATATTTAAATTAATCCACCTGGAGGGAACATGAGTGTTAAAGTAGGGATAAACGGATTTGGTCGAATAGGCCGTCTGGTCTTTCGGGTTGCGTTGAACGAGCCTGACATTGAAATAGTAGCCGTCAATGATATTACGGATGCAAAAACGCTGGCTCATCTTTTGAAGTATGATTCTGTTCATGGCATTTTATCTCATGATGTTAAAGCCGACGCTAATGGTTTTACGGTAGCCGGCAAAACCGTAAAAGTGACCGCGGAACGCGACCCGGCCAAGATTCCCTGGAAAGATAGCGGTGTTACGGTTGTTTTGGAATGCACCGGGCTTTTCCGCGATATGGAAACTGCCGGTAAACATATTACCGCCGGCGCGAAAAAAGTCCTGATCTCCGCTCCAGCTAAAGGTGATGTCGGCACGTTTGTCAGGGGAGTTAATTTTGACCAGTATGATAGTTCCAAACACCATATCGTCTCAATCGGTTCATGCACGACCAACTGTTTAGCGCCGGTGGTGAAAGTACTGAACGATACGTTTGGTATTAAGCGCGGTTTCATGACAACTATCCACTCATTCACCAATGATCAACGGATTCTGGATTTGCCTCATAAGGATTTAAGACGGGCCCGGGCCGCCTCGCTTTCGATGATACCGACGACAACCGGCGCCGCCAAAGCGATTTCGCTGGTCATTCCAGCGGTGAAAGGCAAGCTCGATGGCTGTGCTATCCGGGTGCCCACGCCAGATGGTTCGATTGTGGATTTGGTTTGTGAACTGGACAAGAAAGTGACCAAAGAGTCGGTTAACGCCGCCATGAAAGCCGCCGCCGATGGCCCGATGAAAGGCGTTTTGCAGTACACAGAGGATCCAATCGTATCATGCGACGTTGTCGGTAATCCGCATTCATCTGTCTTCGATTCATTATCCACTATGGTAATGCAGGATAACATGGTTAAGGTGTTCTCCTGGTACGACAACGAATGGGGCTTCTCCAACCGCATGGTGGATATGATTAAGAAGCTG
>CAZFSN010000022.1:0-23436 GCA_964521815.1 uncultured Ignavibacteria bacterium
GAGGTGTTTCTATTTATATGGTCGCTGATCGTTTTATTTATTAGCGTAAACCACCGCGATAAAAATCCCCGTGTCACCGGTATATTGTCAATAATCGGTCTGGTGGTCACCCTGATTCTGACCTGGACTACGCCTGAAGGCCGTATGTTCGGCGATACATTTATCATGGATGCTTATGCTAAAGCGTTTAAGCTTATTTTTATTGGCGCGGCTTTATTGACGATTATGGGATCGATTGAATTCGCGGTCAAACGCCTGATCCATCGCGGCGAATTCTACTCTCTTATGATGCTTTGCACGACCGGAATGATGTTTTTAGCTTCGGCGGGCGAACTGATTTCCATGTATGTTGCCCTTGAGTTGTCTACAATCGCCTTGTACGTTCTGGCAACTTTTATGAAGAAAGATTTAAAGTCGACTGAAGCCGGGTTAAAATATTTGATTCTGGGCGCCGCCTCATCCGGGATACTTCTCTATGGCTTATCATTGATCTATGGCTTAACCGGCACCACGGTGATGCGCGAAATAGGTTTGAGGCTGTTTATCGGACCGGACACCCGGATTGCCGCTTATTTCGCGATTGTGATGTTCGTGGCCGGATTCGGTTTCAAGCTAGCGGCCGCGCCGTTTCATATGTGGGCGCCGGATGTTTACGAGGGCGCGCCTACGCCGGTCACGGCGTTTTTATCGGTAGCTTCCAAAGCCGCCGGCTTAGTGGCTTTTGTCAGGCTCTTTTTCGAGGCGATGTTTATCGCCAAATCCGATTGGGTGGTCATTCTCGAAGTTGTCGCGATTCTGGCTATGGTCATAGGCAATGTTGTAGCCTTATTGCAGACGAATATCAAACGCATGCTGGCGTATTCGTCGATTGCCCAGGTAGGCTATGTTTTGGTCGCGCTATCGGCCGGTATCGACCTATCTGTAGGTTCGATGCTGATTTTCCTGCTGGCTTATCTTTTTGCCAATATCGGCGCCTTTATAATAGTGATCGCTTTTTCTAATGCCACGGGCTCTGACAATATCGATGATTACGCCGGCTTGATGAAACGTTCGCCGGGCGTAGCATTGACGATGACCGTTTTCATGGTTTCGCTGGTTGGGATTCCCCCGACAGCCGGGTTTATAGCAAAATACTGGATGTTTGGCGCGGCCGTGAAAGAGGGACTTTACGGCCTTGTCGTCGTAGCGGTTTTAACTTCGGTTATATCGCTCTTTTACTATATGAATGTGGTCAGGGTTATGATGTTTCATCAACCCAAAGATAATTCGCCAATCCCTCTGGCAGGGATGGTGAAGACCGGCCTGACCTTGAGCGTGGTTATGGTCCTGATTATATGTATCTGGCCGGGAGTTTTCTATAATTGGGCCATGTCAGCATCGACTATTTTCGCTTTTTAAAGTCTCGGGCGATTATCTGAACGAATTTTGTAAAATATATAGATAATATGCTGGGGGATCGAGGATTTATTCCGAGATTATTATATATAATGCGTGAAATAAAATATCGAGTATTTTGAGTTCGTTTATTGTTGACAGGTTGATAGAATAGAGCAATATTTAACAATATGGGGTTCACCAGCGAACTAAAAAAGATACTACGAACCAGGTTTATATCCGGGCTATTGGTCGTAGTCCCTGTAATTCTCACCTATGTTCTATTAAAAGCCTTGATTGAATCAATCGATGGTATGCTTTCCCCGGTCGTAAAAAGATTACTCGGGCATCAATATGATTTTCCGTTCATCGGCATCATTGTCACTCTCGCAATAATTTTACTGACGGGAATTTTTACCGCCAACGTTATCGGTCACAGGTTTGTCAGGCTCTGGGAAAAACAGATATTGAAGTTGCCGGTAATCAATTTCATTTATGGTTCGATCAAACAGCTTATTCAGGCGCTTACGATTCCTGCTAACAAGAGCTTCAAGTCGGTGGTTATGGTAGAATATCCCCGGCGCGGCATTTACGCGCTCGGCTTTTTGGTAAATGAGATGAACCATGTCCAGGACAACCATCCGGGCAAGCTTCTCAGCATTTTTATTCCATCCACGCCGACTCCAATTTCGGGATATATCATATTATTACCGGAAAAAGATGTAGAATATCTTGACATGACCATCGAAGAAGGTATAAAATTCTTTGTTTCGGCAAGTATTATTTCTCCGCTGAATTTGGCGGCAAGAAACAAGGCGGAAGCGAAAAATATTATTAATAGCGATAAGGAAATTTAATGAAGGCGAGTTCAAACGATGAACCTGAGTAAAATTTTCGATGTTGATTTGGTTAAGGTCGGTATGTCGGCCGCGACCAAAGAAGAAGCCATTGACCAATTAGTCGATTTATTCTGCGAGAAATACCCGGATAAAAGCAAGTCGGCAATTATGGAGGCCGTCACCGAAAGAGAAAGACTCGGCAATACATCCATGGGGAGAGGAGTAGCGTTTCCTCACGCCCGAACCGATATTGTCACCGGGTTGTACGCGGCAATCGGCATCCTTCCCGAGGGGATTAAAGGGGGTACGCCCGATAAAAAACCTTTGCAGCTGGTCGTACTTCTTTTGACGCCGAGAAATATTTCTAAAAACTATCTTCAGACTCTTTCCGGACTGGCGTCATTTACCCGCCGGCTTGAAACATTACCGGCCTTATTAAGCGCGAAAACAGCCGGTGATGTCATTGCCGTTATCGATAAAACTGAGATTGAAGTCAGAAAGATTCTGACAGTCGGCGATGTCATGACCCCGGATCCGGTGACTATAACACCGGATAAGACATTAAAAGATGTGGCCAATATTTTATTCGAAAAAAAGATCAGTTGCCTGCCGGTGGTCAATGACAATAACGCTTTGGTCGGCGAAATAACCGGAATCGAGCTCTTGAAATTTGCCATGCCGAATTATAAAAGCTTTATCGCCAATATCGCCAATATACCCGAAATTGAATCTTTCGAAGAGCTTCTGCATAAAGAACACTCGGCGCGAGTTTCTAATTTCATGAAAATAAACCCGGTGGTCGTGGAACGGGACGCCCCGGTCATCGAGGCGGCGGCTTTGATGTTGTTTAAAAAAGCCGAAATGGTGTCTGTTCTTGACGACGGCAAATTAGTCGGTGTTATCACTAAGACTGATATTGTTTCAAAAATAGTCAGGGGCTGATTTGCTGGGTGAGATTAAGGAACTCACGGCCGAGGCCGCCAGGTCCTCCGCCTGGCATGCGATTTGGACATTTCCATCTATTATAGGTTCGGCTTTAGTCATAGCCTGGGGTGCCGAATCGGCCCAGTTTTTGGTCTCCCAGGGTTTTGCCTTAACTTTGCTGGCCTTGATTCAGACTTTACCCGAATTCGCGGTCGAGGGCGTAATTGCCTGGCGGGCCGGGCAAATTCCCACGTCTGAAAATATCGGGCTGGCAACGGCCAATTTTACCGGCGCATTGAGACTTCTGGTAGGCCTGGGTTGGCCGTTAATATATTGCGTCGCGGCAATTTTTAATCGAAAATATAGCAAAACTTTAAAGTCAATCGATCTCGATAAAGAGCATTCGGTCGAACTTATTGGCCTGTTCGTGCCGACATTATACATGTTCGTTATCGTTTTTAAAGCCTCGCTGAATCTGATCGATAGCGCGATTTTAATATTTCTTTATCTGGTATATATATCGATTTTACTTCATCTACCGCCGAAGGGCTCGGAAAATATCGAGGAGACCGAGCCGATACCGAGATATGTTTTAAGGCGGAAGCGTTGGTTCAGAAATTCAATAATCTGGTCGTTTTTTCTTGCCGGCGGGATTGGCATATTCCTTGTTGCCGACCCGTTTTTAGGAAGCATGCTGGGACTGTCGGCTGTGGTCGGGGTGCCGACTTTCGTGTTCATTCAATGGGTCGCGCCTTTTTTATCGGAGTTTCCGGAGAAAGTATCGGCGTTTTACTGGGCAAAAACCGTCCGGAAATCGCCGATGGCTTTAATGAATATGATCTCATCCGGCATCGCCGAATTGACTTTGCTGGTGGCTTTGATACCTATCATTTATTGCATTTCGCGCGGCGGAATATATAGCATAGATTTTGATCTTCATCACCGGGTGGAGATATTACTGACGGCCTTGCAAGCGCTTCTGGGATTTTTGCTTCTGGCTAATATGCGGTTCAGAGCCTATGAGGCGGTCAGTCTGTTTATTTTATTCGCGGTTCAATTTGTCCGTCCCTCGATACGGGAAGAAATCCTTCTCGTGTATGGCGCCTGGATTATCGTTGAAATCATTTTAGCGATTATCGGATATCGCAAATTTCATGCTTTTGCCGATTTTAACGCGGTTATAAGGAAACATATTCTGAAATCGAAACCAATTTGACGAATTTTTAGTATAACCAGAAAAACTTGACTTTGATGAGTAATAATTTTAAGATGTTCTAAACCCAATGGTTTAGTTGGAGGATTATATGAACAGTATTAAAACTATATTTTTACTTGTCCTGCTGACGGTATTATTGGTTCTGGTCGGTGATCTGGTTGGCGGAGCCCGGGGAATGGCGTTTTTCTTTTTGTTGGCAATAGTATTTAATCTCGGTACCTATTGGTTTTCCGATAAGATTGTTCTGAAAATGTACCGGGCCCAACCGGCTCCCGAAGATTCGAAATTGACAGGGACTGTCAGGCATGTAGCTCAATTGGCCGGGTTGCCTATGCCCAGAGTGTATATTATCGATAGCCCTCATGCTAACGCTTTCGCTACCGGCAGAAATCCGGAGCATGCCGCCGTGGCCGCTACCGCCGGATTAATTAGCATTCTCGATCAGCAAGAACTTGAGGGCGTAATCGCTCATGAAATGGCTCATGTTAAAAACCGCGATATATTAATCGGGACGATTGCCGCGATTATCGCCGGCGCGATAACTTTGATATCACGACTGGCCTGGTTTACCGGCGGGGATAATAACCGGAATCCGTATACGGGAATAATAGTCATGATTACCGCGCCCATCGCCGCGCTTCTAATACAAATGGCGGTGTCGCGTTCGCGTGAGTATGCCGCCGATCAGACCGGATCCGGATTCGTCCATAATCCTCTGGGATTGGCTTCGGCCCTGCGCAAGCTTCAGATGGCATCTCAAAAAGTCAAGATCAAGGCCAATCCGGCTACGGCTCATATGTTCATAGTTAACCCGCTTTCGGCCAAAGGGTTCGCCAGCCTTTTCTCAACTCATCCGCCTATGGAGGAAAGGATTGCCCGGTTGGAAGCAATGAGTAGGGGTGTTTAAGTTTAAATGGCGACATCGTTAGTCCTGCAATTTCTTCTTATAATAGTACTGGTAATTTTATCAGGTTTTTTTTCCGCTTCCGAAATTGCCATTGTTGCTATCAGAACCAGCCGTTTGAAAGAATTGATTGCCGATGGCAATAAGCGGGCGGTTTTTGTCAAGAAGTTAAAATCCAATCCGGATGATTTTTTCGCGGTAGTTCAGGTGGGTATGACAGTCACTGCTTCGGCCGCCTCGGCCATAGGCGGCGCGGCCGCTATAAAAGTAATCGGACCTCTGGTTAAGACCGTCCCAATCGCTTTTATTCGAGCCGCCGCCGAACCGATATCGGTAATATTGGTCATTATCATAATTTCCTATTTGTTTCTGGTAATAGCCGAACTCGTGCCTAAAGCGATCGCGATCAGGCGAAGAGAACCTATCGCGCTCTGGGTCGGTGGCCCAACCTGGTATTCCTTAAGAGCGACGATATTCTTTATCAGAATATTAACGATTTCCACGAATTTCTGTCTTAAAATGTTTGGGATACCCAGAAAGCACTATCCTGAAGGTACGGTTAGCGAAGCCGAGGTGAAACTGATAGTCAAGGAAGGATTCGAAAGAGGCGTATTCGATGAAGCGGAACAGCAGCTGATCCATTCGATTTTTGAATTCACCGATACCACTGTCAGACGGGCGATGACTCCTCGCACTGATATGGTTGCTCTGGATATCAATGATTCGACCGACAAATTTCTGAAAGCCGCGACCGAGGAAAGGTTCAGTCGGTTTCCGGTTTATGAGGAAAACCTTGACAATATTAAAGGCATAATCCATTCGCGAGATTTGCTGTATATCTATACACAGAAGGAACTGTTCATCTTAAAGGATGTTATCCGGCCGGCCAAGTTCGTGCCTGATTCAAAACCGGTTTCGGAGCTTTTGCGGGAAATGCAGAAAGAAAAATTTCAGATGGCAATCGTGCTGGATGAATTCGGCGGTACGGGCGGCCTTATAACGATGGAGGACATGATCGAGGAAATCGTGGGCGATATACAGGATGAATACGATCAGGAAACCTCGAAAATCGTTTTTATCGATCAAAACACCGCTAAACTGAAGGCATCTATGCCGGTGGATGAATTTGCCAACGAATTCGACGTCAAGATAGAAGAGGGTGATTTTGAAACCGTGGCCGGGATGATTATTACCAGATCGGGGAAAATACCGGCTAAAAATGAGATTATAGATTTTGACAGCTTCAGTTTAACTATCACTGAAAAAGACGGCCATAAAATAACTTCAGTAATAGCCCGGAAAAAACTATCAAACGATAAATCTGAAATACTTTGATCTAATTAATCATATATTTTTATATAATAGACAGAGGCAGAGACTTGCTGAGCGAATTATACGATCGGCATGCGTTTAAAACCTAAAAATCGACTCCGATCGAAATCCTATGGACATTGCCCAAATCAGCATATGATGAGTACGAGTAGTCGATTTTATAATCCTGGAAATAATAACCGAAACCGGCCGCTAAACCGCCAAAATTATCTTTATTCGAACCGGTCTTATAATCTTTGCCTTTAGATGACCATCCCACCCGAAGATACAGCGGCGCGAACGAATCCAATTGGCCGCCAACGGATAAGAAAGCGTCGTTGTCGGTCGGTACGGTAATATCGGCATTGACTGTTAAGGGCATACCTCTCAGGTTATGCGAAAAACCGCCATCGATTAAAAACGGCAAGGGGTCTTTGTGCGACTTGGTAAAGCCCTTAAGTTCGGTGCCGAGGTTTTTCAACGCCAGGCCGACACTGGTTCGACCATCGGTGAAACGATACAAACCGCCAATATCCAGGGCCATACCGTCGGAGGACATGGAATCGATTTTGGCCATGATTAGTTTACCTGTAAGGCCTAAGGAGAATTCTTTAGTTATTCGCCTGGAGTATGTCAGTCCCAGGGCCATGTCGAATGCTCCGAAAGTCCCCAGATTTTCACCGAACTCATCAAGCCTGTCAAAGGAACCATAATCCTGATATTGAATCGAAACGCCTAAAGATGACAGGCTGTCAATTGCCCTGACATAACCGAGATAGCCGGATTGAAAATCGACGATATAATTCATGTATGAGGCGATAAACCTGTTGGGTTTTATCGTGACCTGTTTGATGACGTATTCCGCGTCCTCCGCGTACGTATAATCGATGGGTCCTTTTAAGTCATATACAATCGCGGTCAAGCCGGCCGGATTATCATAAAGGCAACTGATATCATCGGCCAGACCGACATAAGCCCCGGCCATGGCTTGTGATTTTGCCGAGACACCTACTTTTAAGAATGTATAAGCGCTTTTACCGGCATTCGAACCGCCCGCCATAGCGACCGTACTCAATATCAATAATGATGTCAGGGCTACGCATATATTTTTCATTGATCTCTCCATTGCTCCAACTTTCAACAACGCGACTCGAATCGCGCTACTTTAAATACTCGTATTTAAAATAATTGACTTGTAGTAATTTAACAAGCCCTATTATCATTTTACCAGCCGCCAACGGTTCGGTTCATAATTTCTCTGATTAATTTGTCGATAGCCGCCTGGTTTCCATCATCCCTGGTCTGGCCATCAATAACCGAATATATACCGAAATCGGAAAGGTTGGCATCTTCCCATAATATCTTGTCGGAATTAGCGTACTTGACCTTGACATCCAGGCTGATCCGGCAAATATACTGCTGAACCGTTTCGGATGCGTCATAAGTGTATGGATCATGCGTATAGGAGGTTATAGCGCCTGTCAAGATTAAATCGGCGTGGCTCACAGGGACAACCTTAAGCGTGTTATCCGCAACGAATTCGCGGCTTAGGCCGTCGGTGATTAAGTCCTCCAGGCCATATTCGGTGGTATTATTCTCAAATGCCGGTATCGCGATATTTTTCAAGCCTCCAAGCGCCGAGGGCGAAAACGTGTATACTCCGCAAGCGAACGAACACAGGCATAGTGGGACAATTATTAAGAATATATTTTTTATACTATACTTCGATGCCATTTTTAAATACTTTGTGAACGAGGTTTTTACCGAACCAATAGGGGATTTCCCGATAATCCCCGGTTTCCCAAATTACGACGTCCGCTTTTTTGCCCGGCGAAAGACTGCCAATTTTGTCGCTACGATCTATGGCATACGCGGCATTGATAGTGGTCGCGCATAAGACCTCGGCCGGAGTCATTCTAAATTCAACACAAGCCAAACTCATAGCCAGAGGCAGCGAATGTATCGGCGAACTGCCGGGATTGAGATCGGTCGCGATTGCCACCGGCAAGCCGTAATCGATCATTTTTCGGGCCGGAGCTTTTTCCTCCATCTGAAGCCAAAAAACGCAGCCGGGAATAAGAACCGGTATTACCGAAGCCTTTTTCAATAAGTGAATGCCCTCATCGCTTATTAAGTCCAGATGATCTACCGATGTCGCCCGAAATTCAGCTCCTAGCTCGGCGCCGCCGGTCGAACTAAACTGATCGGCGTGAAGTTTGAGTTTCATACCGAATGCCTGAGCGGTTTGTAAAATCGCCCGCGTTTGTTTGGGAGTAAACACTCCTTTCTCACAGAAAACATCGCAGAACTCCGCTAATTTGCCTTTGACCACGGCCGGGATCATCTCATCACAAATAAGGCCGACATATTTCTCCGGCCTGGTTTTATACTCCTCGGGAATATCATGTGCTCCCAAAAAAGTCGAAACGATATCTACTTTGTGGTCGGCATTAAGCTTTTTAAGGACTTTCAACATCTTAAGTTCATCTTTAACGGTCAAGCCATAACCTGACTTGCCCTCGATAGTTGTGACTCCCCATTTTAATACCTCATCGAGGACTTTTTGGCCATTGTCGTAAAGTTCTTTGGCTGAAGCTTTCCGAACCGCCGCTACCGTGGATTTAATGCCGCCGCCGGCTTTGGCTATTTCCAGATAGCTTTTGCCTCGAAGGCGCATTTCGAATTCATTAGCCCGACTGCCGGCAAAAACCGGATGACTATGGCAATCGATCAAACCCGGAGTAACCAGGCGGCCTTTAGCATCTATCATTTTCGTGTTTTTTGATATTGCCACCGACTTTAATAATTCGCGGGTCGTGCCAACCGCGGCAATTCGCGAATCAGTAAAAGCAATCGCGCCATTTTCGATGATCCCGGGATCGGACATGGCTTTGCCGCCGCGCGGGCCGATCATGTCGGATTGAGTAATCGTAGCCAATTGGCCGGCGTTTTTAATAATTACGGTTGCGGCTGCCTTATTCATACTCATTCTAAACTTAAAACGCTATCTTGTTAAATCAAGTTGCCTGATCTTTTAATACTTCTATCGGAAAAGCCTATTTTTATATTATTAATAGTCCTAAAAAGATATTCTGTTCCGGCAAAACGTCCTAATTCACAGATATACAGGTTTATCTATCGACTACTACCGCCAAAAAAGTGCCTTCAGCGACAACTTTGCCATCGACCAAAGCCTTACCGCCGATTTTACACGAACTTGGCCGGAATTGAATCATTTCAATCTCGAACCGCAATTGATCGCCGGGGATTACCGGTTTGCGGAAACGAACACCATCGATACCCATAAACATGACCAGTTTATTTTCCGGATCATCAATCGCGTTTAGAAGCATAAACCCGCCGGCCTGGGCCATCGCCTCCACTATTAATACTCCCGGCATCACCGGTTTTTCAGGGAAATGTCCCATGAAATGCGGTTCGTTAAAAGTGACATTTTTAATGGCTACGACCTTCTTTCGTGGCTCGATATCGATTATACGATCGATTAAGAGCATCGGATAACGATGCGGCATCGCTTTGATAATGGCATTGATGTCAAGGAGGTAATCGCCCTTGTTTTCGCCGTATTTGGAGGTTAATAGTTTCTTCTCATAAATACCCCGGATTTTCTTGGCCAACGCGACATTAGCCGCGTGTCCCGAACGAGCCGCCAGAACATGGCCCTTTATCGGCACACCGATTAGCGATAAATCGCCAATAAGATCAACCGCCTTGTGACGAACAGGTTCGTTATAGAAACGCAATGGGATATCATTCAAAATGCCGTTTTTGCCGACAAATATTTTTCCTTCGAAGCCAGAAGCCAGTCGAATCTTGTCTTCTTTTTCCTTAGTTAATTCCATGTCGACTATGACTACCGCCGAATCGAGACCACCGCCTTTGATTAAGCCCGCGTTGTATAACTCCTCAACCTCGCTTAAGAAGCAAAATGTTCGGGCCGGCGCGAATTCATCGACGAATTCTTTATCAAGGTCGACCAGGGAAGTATACTGTGTGCCCAGGGCCGGGTTTTTATAATCGACTAAAAAAGTAATACGAAGGTCATCGGAGGGTGTTACCACGATATCCACGCCGCGGTCTTTTTCCGAATAAGATAAAGGCGTATCGATTTCAAGATAATTCTTGGGAGCGTCCTGATCGGCGATGCCGGCCTGTAGAAGAGCATCCACGAAAAATTTGGCCGATCCATCATGAACCGGCGGTTCGGAATTGGAAATCTCGACAATGAGATTATCGATTTGCAGTCCGGCGATCGCGGCCAAAACGTGTTCGACCGTATGAATCTTGACATCTTTTATACCCAGAGTCGTGCCGCGGGTGATATCGACCACATGATCGATGTCGGCCGGTATGGAAGGGCAATTTTCCAGATCGGTACGAACGAATGTTATCCCGTGGCTGATCGGGGCCGGTACGAAAGTAATGGTTGTATGTACGCCCGTATGAAGCCCGGTACCCGATAGGGAGATTCGTTTTTTTATTGTACGTTGGTTTGATACCATTTTAAGTTCCGTTAATTATGTAGTTAACCTTTTTATGCTGACCAATAGTTTCTGTCCAAATTACGGTAGCCAATTGCCTCGGAAATATGCTGCGGTAAAATATTTTCAGCTTCTTCCAAATCGGCAATCGTGCGGCTTACTTTTAAAATCCTGTCGTATGCTCGCGCGGATAAGCCTAATCTGGTAATAGCGGTTTTCAGAAGGGATATCGATTGTTCATCGATAACGCATATTTCCCTAACCAGGCGGGTCTCCATCTGCGCGTTGTTGAAAACGCCGTCTTTATCGGCAAACCTCTCGATTTGGATCTGGCGGGCTTTATTGACTCGTTTGCGTATCTCTTCCGATGGCTCGCCATCGGCGATGCTGGATAAATCTTTGAATTTGACAGCCGGGACCTCGATATGAATATCTATCCTGTCCAGAAGCGGGCCGGAGATTTTAGCGATATATTTTTGTATCTGGCCGCTCGAACAGGAGCAATTATGATTGGGATCGCCGAAATAGCCGCAGGGACAGGGATTGAGGGCCGAAGCCAGAATAAATGAGGCCGGATAAGTCACCGAACCGGCCGCGCGGGTAATTGTCACAAAGCCGTTTTCCAGCGGCTGGCGAAGTGCCTCCAGCGAGTTCTTGTTGAACTCGGGTAATTCATCCAAAAACAGCACGCCATTATGCGACATGCTGACTTCTCCCGGTATAAGCATATTCGTGCCGCCGGTCAAGCCGACATCGGAGATAGTATGATGCGGCGACCGAAACGGCCTTGTCGCGATCAGCGCCTGGTTCGGCATCAGATGGCCGCCGGCTGAGTAAATTTTGGTTGTCGCCAACGATTCAGCTAATGTCATATCGGGTAATATCGTGGGCAGACGTTTGGCCAGCATGGTTTTGCCGGAACCGGGTGGGCCGATCATGATAATGTTGTGGCCGCCCGAAGCCGCTATTTCCAGGGCTCGCTTGGCGTGTTCCTGACCTTTGACATCGGCGAAATCGACCGAGTATTTTCGACTTTTGGAAAATATATCTTTCAGATCGGCGACTCTGGGCGCTATGGCTGTTTCGCCTTCCAGAAACTCCATGGCCTGGTTTAAGCTTTCGACTGGGATTATTTCAATAATATCGGCAATAGCGCCTTCATCGGCATTCTCCGCCGGAAGAATTAAGCTTTTGTAACCTTTACGCCCGGCCTCCAAAGCGATAGACATCACGCCGGGTATTGGACGCAGCTTGCCATCCAGCGCCAGTTCCCCTATTAAAACATAGCTATCGAGTTCCGGGCAATCGATTTGACCGGTGGCGGCTAATATGCCTATCGCCATCGGCAGATCAAAAGCCGAGCCGGATTTCTTGACATCGGCGGGGGCCAGGTTGACCGTGATCCGCTTGGTGGGGAACATATAGCCGGAATTTTTAACCGCCGCGGTGACTCGTTCTTTGGCTTCCCTGACCGCGCCCTCCGGTAGACCGACAGTGTTAAAAGCGGGAAGCTGCGGCGATACGTCAACCTCTACCTCAACGATGTAAGCCTCAATTCCCAGTAAGGCTGAGGAAAATACCCTGGATAACATCGTCCTGAATATAAGAGTAGTTTACCGGGCTGTCAATGTTAAACCGGCTGCCAGAAATGCTTTAAAAATTGACTGCAGCTAAAATATATTCTATTATTAGCTAAAAAGGAGGAAAGATGGAAAATATCGATATCAGTTTTCTTAATCTGATAAAAAGTTGGGCTATTGTACATCTGCCCAGGATCATAATCATACTGCTGGGTATGTGGCTGGCGATGAAATCGGCTAATTTTGTCAGCCGCCGAATTAGAATTCTCGCGGAAGATGATGACCCGACTCGAGAATCCGACCGGGAGAAACGGGCTAATACGCTATCGCAAATTTTAAAAACCGCTTCCAAAGTGCTGATAATTACCATAGGTTCGATTATGTTAATAAAAGAAGCCGGTATTGATATCGGCCCGTTATTGGCCGGCGCCGGTATTTTAGGGCTGGCTGTCGGATTTGGTTCGCAAGCCCTGGTCAAAGATATTGTGACCGGTTTTTTTATTCTTTTAGAGGACCAGTTGCGTGTCGGCGATGTGATCAGAGCCGGTGATCATGCCGGGCTTGTCGAAAAAATAACGCTCAGAACGATTTCGCTGAGAGACTCCGAGGGAGCATTGCACGTTGTACCTAATGGAGATGCGGGCGCTATTGTAAACCTCACTTATGGCTGGTCAAGAGCGGTTGTCAATATCGGTATAGCCTACAAAGAAAATGTAGACAGGGCAATAGAAGTCATTCGCGATGAGGCAACGAAAATGGCGGAGGAACCGGAATGGAAAGAGATTATTACCGAACCGCCATCCATACTTGGCGTCGATTCGCTGGGTGATTCGTCGGTTAATATCGTTTGCTGGATTAAAACTCGGCCCTTGTCTCAATGGTCGGTCAGCCGAGAATTCCGGCGGCGGATGAAAAACCGGTTTGATGCTGAGGGCATTGAAATACCTTTTCCGCACAGGACTATCGTATTTAATCAGGAGGCCCTGGATACAATCCGCGAATTGCGGAATCTACCGGATAAATCGGAAAATCAAAAACCCGGTTAAATATCGGGAATATTGAATTTTAAGTAGGATAAAATTTCTAAATCAGGAATTATGTTAGTTGGATAGTTTTATCCGCCCAGGCGTCGTATTGGTCATCGGAGGTCAATAGCAGTATCTGACGGTCTTCCGCCATTTGCTTTAACAGCTTCATCGTGCCTTCATGCCTGGCCGGATCGAAACTATCGAAAGTATCGTCCAGAATAATCGGGGGTTTGGCTTTATCGCCCAGGATCTCGGTTAGAGCCAGACGGGCCGTTAAGTAGATTTGTTCTATGGTTGCCTGCGAAAGCTCCAGCTGCGGTTCGGCCCAATCTTTTTTCTCATCAGAGAAGACTTTGAATTTCAGAGATGATTGATCGAATTTCACATCTTTGTATTTACCGCCGGTTATGATTTCCAGGATTTCAGATGTTCTTTTTTCAAGCAGCTCTAATGTCGAAATCATCACATTTTGCCGTGCTTTCTCGATACATTCTTTAGTCAAACTCAGGATCGATAATTCCTCGATCAGCTTTATTTTACTTTCGCTGGCTTGTTCTTTACGTTCGAGGTAGCTGGCCAGAAGTTCAGTGCCGCCTTCGGCGGTTTCTATTTGGCGGTCTAATGTTTTTAGTTCCACTTGAAGATTGTTCTTTTGTTCTTCCAGTTGGCTGACGATTGACTTTAATCTCTCCAACTCCGCGGGATCCGGCGGTTCGTAGTTTTCCAAAGCTATCCTGGCGTCGAATATTTCCTTCTCGATATTCTGAGCTTTAACTTCGATTTCTTCCTGGGTCGAACCATCGAGTAGTTTATCATGGCTGTCGCGTTCCGCCTGTAATTGATTAACTAATTCACTTCGTTTCCAGGCCGCTTGATGGGTTTCATCTATGGAATCGATTTTATATTTTTCGAAATACTTATCTAATTCAGCCGTGTTTTCGCCAATTTCGCTTTCGACATTTTCCAGTTTCTTCGATTCCGAATTCAATTGTTCTTTTAAGAACAACTTTTTCTGATTTCCCCGCGACAACATGAACAACGAAAGCAGAAGCAAAGCCGCGCCGCCGCCGGCGATCTGATAGAAAAACTCGGTAATGCGCATGAAGAAATCGGCTATGCCGAATACGACTCCGCCAAGCGAAATAACCATCAAGACAACCGGCATACTTCCGATTTTAAATTCATCGAAAGCGTTTTGCCGCGCTTCAACCTCTTTTTCGAGTTCTTTTTGTTTGGGCTTGAGATATTTCAAATTCGCGTCGATCTCATCTATTTGTTTCAAATCTTTTTTATTGACTGCGACTACTTTCGACAGCCGACTGCTTAATTCTTTGATCCTGGTTCCGAACGCTTTTATTTTTTCAAGTTGATTATCGATAGCCTTTTTTCCCTCGATCAGACGCTTTAAATCTTTATCCGATTTATCGGCTTTAAGAGCTTTATCAAGTTTCGCTTTTTTGACCTTGTAATCATCCAGACTATTGGCATAAGCGGTTTCAACCTGGGCTATAGAGCTTCGCCAGGAAACAAGATTCTTTATGCCGCGGTTGATTTTTTCGATATTATAGTCAAGATCATCCTGTACCGTTTCCAGTTTTTCGATTAATCCCGGATTAGCTTTATCTTTGCGAGAGATGTTTTCGATTCGTTGGTCGATCCTGGCAATTATCTGGGAAGCCGCCTGATCTTCTTTGCCGCCGGTCACGAGGGATTCCAGTTTGTCCTTGATGGCTTTGATCGACCGACCGATTTGAGAGATTTCGCCTTGCTTGATACAAGATGTGGCTTCGAATAATTCCGCCGATGAGAAACCCATCGCGGTTGTCAGGATTTCGTTAATTCTGCTTTTATCATCGACCATGATATTCAGGTCATGATTGGCCAGCCGGACTTGCCCCGTGTCGAAATCTTTCTCGAGCAGGCCGGTAAAGTCATCGCTACGGATACCGGCTTTAATAACCAGCGGATCATCGGTGCCCCAGGTTTTGCCTTTGTGGTAACCCTCTTGCCCGGGAGTTTGCGGATCATCGTACAAAATCCTGGATATGGCTTCCACCAACGTGGATTTACCGGTTTCATTGGCGCCCTTGATCACATTAAGGCCGGGGGAAAAACTGCATTCGAAATTTTTGAATTTTCCGAAATTTTCCAGTATGAGATTTGCCAGGTTCATCTTACCAGATCTCCCGTCCTTGAAGCAAAGCGTAGCCGATTTTAAGCGATTTTTCCAGCCGCGGTCTTATTTTTTCGCCGGCGCCGCCGATTTCATCCGCCATTACCTTAATATATTGTCCCAGAAGGGTCTTCTCGGAAACCTTGACCTCGGATACGTTTTCCGGCAACACTTTCATCTCATCGATTATTTCCAAAAACAGGAAGTGATCCGCCATTTGCTCTTCAATTCGCGCGGGCGCCAGATCGGTTTCAAAAAGAGCCAATCCGGTCAGTTTTAATCTAAGGGCAATTTCCGAACCGGCCATTTCCTCAAGATGTTTGGTCAAATCATCATTGCTAAGAATTTCCTCGGCTTTCATCTCGATATCGCGCCAGGTCATCTTGCCGATTTCGGTTTTGGCTAAGTTCGCGTTTCCCGGCGAATCGATATCGACAATAATAATGTTGCCGCCCTCTGTTTGATCGAACCCCAGTTTTTCAGGGGCGCCGCAATAAGCCGCTTTTATATCGGAATCGGATAAATCCATGAAATCGGATTTGCCGCCTATGGCTACATAATCGAAATTAATTTCGGTCTTTGTAATTATGTTTCGCGCCAAATCCGATGGGCAATTCAGGACACCTATATGAAATCCCATATCCTGTTTTTCCAGTTTGACGGCCTTATCGTCATCGGTGAATAATCCATAGACAGTGCAATTGAGGTTTTCGAATTTGAAATATGGGTTTTTCGAATCTTTGAAAATAAAGACATTTTTATGTTTTTCACTGTTTTCCCAACTTCGCCAAAAAACACCATCAGATGACATGTCATTACTGCCGGGGATTATTACCGCCGGTACTGTTTCCAACCGACCTAATTCACTCAGGATATACTCCTGTAAATTGACGGATATATTAATATTATCGAAAAGATTGCCGGCAATAATCAACATATCCGCTTTGCTATTAATCGTGTGGTCTATGATATTCGAAAATGAGGTTTTTAATCCGGCCCTGATTTTATCGCCGGCCAGTTTTAGGCCCGAAAATTTTTTGCCTAAATTTATATCCGAAGCATGAACTATTTTCATAACTGTACCTGATTTATAGTATCGGCAGGGGAATGCCTTTATTTATTTTTTAGCGCTATTTATAGCCCAGTTTTTCGGCAATCAGATTGGGAGGGATAGACCCTTCCGCCAATAATTTGTCATGAAATTGTTTGAGCGAGAAAGAGTTACCTTCTTTGGCTCGGGCTTTTTCAAGCATATCGAGAATAATAAGTTTGCCTGTTAAATAGCTTAACGCCTGGGTTGGATTGGCGCAATAACGCCTAATTTCGGCCTTAAAATATTCGGTGTTTTCTCCCAGGGTGTTATTCATAAATGTTAGCGCCGAATCGGGAGTCATTGAACCTTCGGCTAGACAGCAGTCCACTATTATCCTTATGGCCCTAAATCTGATACCGCCATAAACATCCCGCCAGCGTGCATCAAGATCGTCATCGCCATACAGACCCTGTTCGATAGCCATCTGCTCGCAATAGAGAGCCCAACCTTCAGAAAAAACGCGACTATCCTGAATACGACGCAACAGCGACGGGTTTCGATTGGCCAGACTTAATTGCAGATGATGTCCCGGATACGCCTCATGCACGACCGAACCTCTAAAACCGTGATTTTTAATCATACTACTGTACCTGGCAATTGCCGTCGAATCAAGGTTATCGATCGGCCTTACATAAAAATAACCGGTCTGATCGCTGGAAAACGGCGGCGGCGGCTGATAGGCGATACCTTTTCTGATAGCCCTCATAAATTCCGGCATCTCAACCGGAATACAGGCGCCTATATCATCCGGGATAGTTACGATATCTTTTTCCTTGAAAAATTTGGCGGTTTCATTGATTTCTCTTTGATAATAATCGAGGATATCTTTTTTAGTGAGCGAACTATTAAACGCCGTTTCGCCGGTTTGACTTTTGGCGGCTATAATATTATTGAGCGAACCCATGGCGGAGTTGCACCGATCATACCAGTACCAGCCGATTTTTTTCAGCGAATAGGAATTGTCTTACAGAAAAAATATGTTTTTCAGCATATTATTAAGCTGCTGTTTTCTGATGACATAGGTTCCGGAATCGTCTTCCTTTTCAATCTGGCAATAGAGTTTAAAGGTTTTATAATCGCCTACTGCTTTGTTTTTATAAATCGACATGGATCTGGCGCTGTCAGGCAGGGCTTTATAAACCATCTGGGCCGCTTCCTCCAATAATTGAATACCGCCGTCAACAACCTCTTCGGCGCTTTCGTAAAAAATTGGCGCCATATCGGCCTGATATTGCCATCGTTGAGCAAGAAACGACCCGATAGCCCTGGTTCGGGCTATTATGAATGGGGCTTTTTCTTTCATCGTTCTGGAATTATCAAGTAATAACAGGTAAATTCCATCCATAGGTTCCTCGATATAAAGCGCGGTGGAAATTTGATGAAGCGGAAATTTGGACAGAATAAAATCATCGTATTCGATATTGGATTTTAATAGCCGATAATTTATATAATCATCGCCTTTTAGCGTTAGAGAATCAAGTTGTCGAAGCTCCTGCATGATAATCGCGATGTCGTTTCTGTAGGCAAATACCGATTCGGGTGAATAATCGGTGAATAATGAGTCATAGTCATTAATTCCCATAGAGGTAGCCCAGACCGGGAAAAACCTGGCCCGGCAATCGATATATTGAATGGTTAATTCGTTAATCGTTTCAGTTGGTCCGGCATACGCGGTCGAAACTAATGCCATTAATACGATTAGATACTTAAACACGATTCCTCCTGTTCAATTACGAGCCAATTTTGCTACGGATTCTATATGATATGTTTGCGGGAACATGTCCACGCTTACGGCCTTTTCGAGGCGGTATCCATGCCGGCTTAGAATCTCAATATCCCTGGCCAATGTCGATGGATTACAGGAAACATAAACAATGACGCCCGGCCGCATCGCGATGATACCGTCCAGCGCTTTGGGATGAATCCCCACCCTCGGTGGATCGATAATAAGTTTATCGAAAGTTCCCAATTCATTTACTCTATTTTCAACTTTGCCCGCGATAAATTCAACATTAGTGACACTATTTATGCGGGCGTTGTTCCTGGCATCTTCGACCGAAGCTTCCACTGATTCGATCCCGATCACTTTTTTAACCAGGCCGGAAATATAAATCGCTATCGTGCCTGTGCCGCAATAGAGATCGCAAACCATATCGCTTTTTTTAAATTCGCCATAATCGATAATAGTGTCGTACAGAAGCTGAGCCTGATAGGAATTGGTCTGGAAAAAACTGTCGGCGGAGATACGGAAGCGATAAGGATCGAGTTTTTCGAAAATATGGTCGCGACCCTGGATGACCCCGTCTTTAAGCATCGGCGGCAGCATATCGGTTTTAGCGATATTGGCTTTGCGGCTGTTAATAGTCCACATCATACTGGTGATCTGATTAAATTTCTTTGCGGTATTCCTTCCCAGTTCTATTAGTTTTTCCTCAAAGCCGTTATACTGATCACCGGTGACTAAGTTTATCAAAATTTCACCGGTGAATTTACTTTCACGGATAACTAAAAACCTCATCAAGCCTTTATGTTCTTTGATATGATAGGCCGGCAGTTCCAGCCGATGGCATTCATTTCGGATATAATTGACGATCTCATTAGATTGTTCGGATTGAAGATGACACCTTTCGATATTAAATATCCGATCGAAAAAGCCGGCATAGTGAAGGCCTAAAAGGAGTTCGCCATTTTGGTCTCGATGAAAAGAGTACTCCATCTTGTTACGGTAGAAATATGTCTTCCGGGCGGCGATAATCGGTTCGACCGGCGGGTTATCAATCTTGCCGATATGAATCAAATTTTGTCTCAATTGTTCGGTTTTATATTTTAACTGCATATCGTATTCGTAATTCTGCCATTTACAGCCGCCGCAAATATCGAAATGTTGGCATACCGGATTTATTCGGAATGGGGAAGGCTCGATTATTTCATCGGCCTGGCCTTCGCAGTAGTTATCCTTGATTTTCTTGATAAAAACCCGGGCGGTATCGCCGGGCAGGCCGCCATCGACGAATATTATCTTGCCGTCATATTTGGCAACGCCCATGCCCCCGAAAGCCAGATCGTCAATATGAAGTTCTAAAACGTCCCTTTTCCTCACCGCCGGGCTTCCTTCATGATTTACCATACCAACACTTTTGGCTAATATGGTTTTTAATACAGCCGCTGTCAATACTGATATTGGTAAACGTATACGCGCGGGATGAAAGCAGGTATATTTTAAACCTGCCAGTTGTGTCAGGTCGTAGGATAAAGCCCGTGACCTGACATCGGTTTGCTTCCGAAACAGCCGGTTCACGCCCTGCGGTCTACGAACCGGCTGAAACTTTTAGAATTAATATTGCGAGATAAAAGCTATCGGGTGAAGTCATGCGACTCTGTGAACACCCCGATAGCACGTGAAATTTCCGGTTAATTTCCCAGGCTACCCGTCTTATTAGTAAATTTTGGCCTCGTAACCGGCTTTTTTAACAGATTCGATCATTTCTTTAACATCTGCATCGCCATCGATAACGGCGATTTCGTCATCCAGCGATACCTTGACTGTAACCACGCCAGGCACGCTTTCCAGAGCTTTGGTGACATTAGCGGCGCAGTGCTGGCAGGTCATGCCTTTTATTTTGAATTTCATCATATTTTCTTCCAACTCTATTTCATGCTTTTTAAAATATCTCTTTCTAAAATCATCGACAACCAAAAAACCGAGCAATCCCAGTAATATTACAGCACAAATCGTATAAAACAAATTTGAACCATGGTGATGAATCATGGCGGCCGATTTACCCGGCGTAATAACGAAATCGAATAACCATCCAAAGGCGATGCTGAAAACAGCGACGGTGGCCAGATAAATAGCCAGTACCTTACCGCCCAGAGCCCGGAATATCGCGCCTATTGTGGCAACGTTGGTAGCCGGGCCGGCCATCAGGAAAACCAGAGCCGTACCGGGCGCCATCCCGGCGGCAATAAGCGAAGCCGCGATCGGCACCGAGGCTGTAGCGCACACATATAGGGGCAGGGCGATTAAAAGCATCAGAAAATACCCGCCAAAACCGTTTATCCAGCTTATACCGGAGAGATAACCCGGCGGCACCAGAAGCGCAATCAGGGCTGCGACTAATATGCCTAATATTATCCAGCCGTAAATCATGCCGAGAAGTTCGCGAACACCGAATCTGAGAGCTTCTTTAAGTTTTGATCCTGATGTCGGGAATTCTAAAGTAATATCTTTTGCAGATTTTCCGGCCTTTTCGGATTTATCGAAAGCATCGGTTATACTTCCCCCGATAATTCCAGTGATAAATGCCGTTATCAGTTTAAATATCGCGAACGGCCAGCCCAAAAAAGTAGCATTGACCAGAATCGAATCGACCCCGGTTTGCGGCGTGCTGATTAGAAAACTGGTAGTGGCTCCATCCGATGCACCGTCCCGCTTAAGCCCGATAGCGGTGGGGATAACCCCGCAAGAACACAGCGGCATTGGTACGCCGATTAGCGCCGATTTAACCGTACTGGCCAGGCCCTTTTTGCCCAGATTCGATAACACGAAACCGCCCGGCAACAAGACATGAATAGCCCCGGCTATTGTGACACCCAATAACAAAGGAAATCCCAGTTCGTACAGGATATTCCAGAGTTCGATTAAATAGCGTTCAAACATAATATCTATAATCTGTTTGGATAAATAAATGTTCCCTGAGGCATTTTAACTGAAATATTAACCTTGAGCCGCAAATATTACCAGGAATTTCCCAGCGGCCCGATTTCGGTTTCGACTGCTTTAAGAATATCGCAGCGTTTGACTGTTTCGGCCATATTGTTATGATCGGTGAACAAAGGCCGGTCGGTATCGAGATGTTGGACCACTTTACGCACCGCCTGACGAGCCGCTTGCGTGCCTTTGCCGAAACTGAAATCCCTGAAATCGAGCGCTTGAGCCCCGGCGATGAATTCTATCGCTAATACGCCGTAAGCGTTATCCAGAATCTGACGGGTTTTCAGCGCGCCGTTCATGCCCATGCTCACGAAATCCTCCTGATCGGCGGCGGCCGGTATTGACTGGATGCAGGACGGGGTCGATAATATGCGCTGTTCCACAATCAGCATATCGGCGGTGTATTGCGACAGCATATGGCCGGAGAACATGCCCGCGCCTTTGGTCAGAAAAGCCGGCAGACCGATACTGAGCGCCGGGTTCAGAAGGCGGTTTAGACGTCGTTCCGACAACACGCAAATCATGGCAATCGAAGCGCCGGTCATATCCAGCGGTAGACTTATCGGTGTGCCCTGGAAATTAGCGCCGGTCAAGACAGTATCCTCATCTGGCAGGAATATCGGATTATCGCCGACACCGTTTATCTCGATTTCGAATTGCTTGCGCGTGTAGGCCAGATGGTCTCTGGCCGCGCCGATTACCTGCGGCGTGGACCTCATCGAGTAAGCATCCTGCACCTTGATTTTCAGCTTGCCTGTGACCAAATCGGAGCCTTTGATTATTTTCATGATATTGTCGGCGCTGGTAACCGCGCCTTTAAACCCGCGAAGTTTATGCAGACGTTCATCATATGGTTTCATGTTGGCCAGAAGCGCTTCCAGTGTCATAGCGCAGGCGATCTCGGCCTGCTTGATAATCCGTTCGGCGTCGAGAATCTCCAGACAGCCGATACCGGCGATCAGGTTCGACCCGTTGATTATCGCCAGGCCGTCGCGGGCGTACAAGCCGGGGATTTCAATACCGGCCTGTTTCATAGCCTGATCCGATGGCAGCCTTTTACCCTGATAAAAGGCCTCGCCTTCGCCCATCATCATCAAGGCGATCTGGCTCATCGGAGCTAAATCGCCGCAGGCGCCTACGCTGCCTTTTTCGCAGACAACCGGCGTGACACCTTTGTTCAAAAGCTCCACCAGCGTTTGCGTGATCTCCGGCCGACAACCGGAATTACCATGGCAATGGACATTGATACGAGTAGTCATGGCCGCCCGCACGTGCTCAATCGGGGCGGGCTGGCCGATACCGGCCGAATGGTTGTAAATCAAATAGCGCTGAAACTGCTTGACCTGCTCATCGGTTAAGACAATTTCGGAGAACTCGCCGATACCGGTGTTGACGCCGTACATGATCTCTTTGGCGTCGATTTTCTTGTTGAGCATAGCCCGGCATTTCTTGATCCGCTCCCAGGCCTCCGGCGCGACCTCGACTTTTTCGCCGTAGCGGGCTACTTGTTCGACATCCTCTATAGTGAGATGGTATCCATCCAGCTTTATCGACATTTAATATTCCTCCGTTGTGGTTGGCGGACCTGCAGGCGCGCCAACTTGTTGGCAGACGAGGACGTCCGCCAACCGCTATTGTAACCCCGAAACGAGGCTGTTTCTAATTGGGGATAATATATGATTTTAAAGTCACGGGTCAACAAGATTGATTGCGGGGGGCTCGTTACCAAGCGGCGCTCGGCAATGAGAGGAGTAGCCGCCAGCCTGTCATTCCCGTGA
>CAZFSN010000023.1:0-23335 GCA_964521815.1 uncultured Ignavibacteria bacterium
TACTGCCCAAAACACAAAGAGTTTCCTTCAATTTATCCAGATCAAGTTCCAGTTCGGTCTTATACAAGCGTTGATTATATCAAACGATCGATAAAAAGAGATATCTTAACCAAGCTTTATGGCGAAAAAGGATTCTATCGGCAGAGCGTGTTGCATGATGATCCATATGTCGATAAGGCGGTTGAACTGCTTACATCACAGAAAGAATATGCCTCGGTTTTAGCGCCGAATAATTAAATTTCAAGTCGTCGTAATTGTCAATCCCTGCAATATATAGAATTGTGGGGATTTTTTTCTTGACAAATTAGTGTAATTTCGCCATAATTTTGATGCATGGGAGGGGGATTCTCTTTTTTTCATTCCCGGTCAAAAAAGGAACTCCTTAATTGCGGAGTATTTATATCTATGAGGGATTTAAATATATCTGTAGTTTAGTTTAAAATAGTGAGGGGAAAATGATTTCCGTTGAGAAAGCAGTACAAATAGTATTGGATTCTATCGGCGTTTTGGAACCCGTTTCGGTTCCAATTCTGGGGGCAATGGGACGAGTTTTAGGCGAGGATATAATTTCAGCGGAGAACATTCCATCTTTCGATCATGCCGCTATTTCGGGATTCGCGCTGAGATCGGAGGATATTGCCAAGGCTGGTCCTAATAATCCGGTGTCAATAACGCTTGATGGTGAAGTAACACCTGGCCAAAGGTGGACCAAAGCCTTGGAGTCTTTTCATGCAGTCAGGATTTCTGCCGGCGCCCAAATTCCCGAAAACGCCGATTGCGTCATACAAGAGGAACATATCGTTCGCCAATCAAATGTAAAAGCCCTGGTTTATAAATCGGCCCCGGCCGGCGATCATATCCGTTTCAAAGGAGAGGATATTTCAACCGGATCGTTGACGTTACCAAAAGGTAAAAAACTTAACGCGAACGATATCGGTATCCTATCGGCAATCGGTATAACCGAAATAAAGTGTTTCCGCAACCCAAAAGTATCCTTTTTAACCAGCGGCAAAGGCCTGGCCGAAAACGGCGGGCAACTGCCGGAGGGCTGGATCAGGCCGTCCAACCGCTATACCTTGCATTCGCAATTGTCCGAATATGGCGCCGAACCTGTCGATCTCGGTTTAGCCAATAACGACCGGCAGACAATCCAGACGAAGATTATTGAAGGTCTGGAACACGATATGTTTATCAGCACTACCGGGCCGTCATTGGATGATTTCGCCTACGTCAAGAAGATGCTTGAACAGTTGGGCATGGATATTAAATTTTGGAGAGTTGCTATTCGACCGGCTAAACCATTCATATTCGGAACTTGCGGTAATGTGCCGATTTTCGGCCTGTCCGGCCATCCGTTTACATTTTTCATCATCATGGAGCAATTCATTCGACCGGCTTTAATGAAAATGATGGGCAGCACTATTATCAAGCGCACCGAAGTTAAAGCCACTCTTACCAAAGATGTTCGGACCGATAACGGGGCGACCTGTTTTATGCGAGGCACCGTGATGGTAACTGAATCCGGTTTTGAGGTTACGCCCGAATTGAAAAAGCCTAATTCTATCAAGGCTTTTTCGACGGCCAACGGCCTTATTGTAATACCTGCTAATTCCGGCTATGTGACCGCGGGCGAAAAAGTTACCGTTCAAATCCTGGCCGACCCAATAGCCGGAGAATCTAAAAGGACAACTGAATCGATTGAGTGATTGTAAAGGTTGCCTGAAATAAAATAAATCTATAGAGATATCATTCAAAATTTAGCCTTAGTTTTATTTATAAGTGTTTTCAAATATTAAAATGTCTACGTAAATCTTGGCGAAAGATTGTTAAATATTTTATGCTTCAATGAAATCAATATACAGCCAATCAGCATAAATACATCCTCTATAATCCGCCATAGAAGATCGGATTTAGCCGTAGACGACGTGGTGAAACATCCGCAATTGATATTTAAGCCTCTTATCAAGCTGGCGGTTAGAGCCACAATGAAGACTGCCAGCAAAACCATAATGATTAGATTGGCGCCGCGATATTTGAAACCGATTATCAGGCTGAAACCGGAGATAATTTCAACCCAGGGGAGAATTATGGCCAGGACATTGATAAATTCCGGCGGCAGGATACGGTAGTTATGAATGATCTTGGCGAATGCGTCCGGGTTAAGTATTTTATCTACCGAAGCGTAAATGAAAAATCCACCTATAATCAATCGTATAATAAATATCAACCAGTCATCGCGAGTACGGGGCATCTATTCGGGATTCTCCGTTTCTTTGGTTCCGGTTTCATAAGGCATTTTAGCATCCATCCATTTATTATACCCACCGAAAAATATATAAGCGTCAGGGTAGCCTATAGTTTTTAGCTCTCTGGCGGCAAACAATGATAACTCACAATCTAACCCGCTGCAATAGCAGACTATTTTCGATTCTGGTTTTAAATGCGGTTCGACACATTCCCAGTAATCATCCCATTCCTCGAACGGCAAATTAACCGCACCCGGAATATGCCCCGCGGCGTATTCATCCGGTTCGCGGGTATCGATAAAGAGGGCGCCGTCTTTCCACATCGAAAAGGCCTCTTGCATAGTAAGAAGCGTATCCGTTTCCGGAGAATAGGAGGGAGGCACATCGAGTTCGACCCTATGACGGTTATCATACCACGTGCCGACCAGGCTTATCCCTTTGGACGATACTGAGTTAACCGCGAACGCCAGGATTATAGCCAGACCGGCCAAGAACATCGCCTCAAGTACTACTTTTTTCATGGCCTTAAATTAGCCTTTCTTACAAGATTGTCAAGAATAAACGTGTCATTTTGAGTGTAATACTCTTAAATAATCCCAAATGTTTCTGGCCAGGAATATTTTTTTATTGCAGGCCATTCATCATTGTATAAGAGACTAACTGTCTGATTGGATACAAGACTGCAAACCGCCGGGATTACTGAAAATAACTATGTCTAACCGACGCCCAAGTGGGTTGAATATCATACCTATCTCTATAGCGGTACACTAATAGTAAAAAAGAAGTTGACAAAATTAACAATTAATGATTTCATTAAATAGATATATGAATAAGAAAGTAATAATAATATCGATATTGACAGTCTTATCCCTGGCTATATTAACGATGCTTTCCTTTGGCCCTTTGTCGAATATCAGAAAACAATTAGGCTTTAATCCCGCGTCTCTTAATCCTGTGAAACAGCCGCCGGAAAAGAATATATCACCTCAAAATCAAGATGTCTCGGATAGCGATCGGGTTGTTGATCTCAAGGCCTACCGCAATGTTGATGTCGGGGAAAATTATTATCAAGTCTCTATGCCGAGTAATTGGCAAGTAGCCGCCGGTAATAGGCCTGGTAATTATGTGATAAGTTTTTCCGAAGGAAACGGACAAATTGGCTTAATGGACGTTCCGGATAACACGACGCTGGAGCTATTTTTATTAAGCCAGGTAGAACCAAAACTGAAAAAAGCGGTTCCGAACTATCAAAGATTGGATTATCAAAAAATAGCGATTAATGCCACTGATGGATATGAATTAATATATACCAGTGAAGCAAATCGACAAAAATCAGAAACTGTAATCGCTTATATTCCGGGACAAGATCAGGCCGGGGTAATATCGTTCAGCTCGCTATCAGATAATTTCTCAAATCTTCAGCCGATTTTTGATAAAGTAATAAATAGTTTTAGTTGGCAAAATTAATGAAACAGATTTTTTTATTCTTATCAATAGCGATAATCTGTATTGGATTATATCTTAGGCTTTTTTATGATGTCCCCGATGCTCAAGAACAGATTAATTTTTTTGTTAGCTGGTTTCTAATTATCATCGGTGCCGGAAGTTTGTTAATTAATGTATTTTGGGATCGCAAAAAGAAGATATCAGAGCAAGAGTAAATATGAATCTGGCAATTGAAACGGAAAATTTAACCAAGTTTTACGGAAAAAAAAAGGCCGTCGACAATCTTACTCTCAATGTATCAACGGGAGATTTTTTTGGATTTCTGGGTCCTAATGGCGCGGGGAAAACTACTACTATAAGAATTATTACCGGTATTTTAAAGCCAGACGATGGGAAGGTAAGAGTCGGCGAAAGACAAATTATCGGCGTCATGCCTGAAAGCCGAGGTTTTTATGAATGGATGACCGCCGGGGAATACCTTTCTTTTTTCGCTAAATTATATGGCGACAAGAACGCGGATAAGACAGTCGATGAAAAATTGGCGCTCGTTGGTCTTTCCTCGAAAAAGAACGCCATAATAAGCACTTTTTCCCGCGGTATGAAACAACGGTTAGGGTTGGCCCGAGCGATTATAAATAATCCAAAAGTATTGTTTTTAGATGAACCGACACTCGGGCTTGATCCTCAAGGCCAGGAGGATATAAAAGTATTGCTAAAAAACATAAATAGCGAAGGAACGACTATATTCCTTTCTTCTCATTTGTTAAACGAGGTGGCTGAACTTTGTTCGCGCATGGCTATTATTAATCAGGGCCGGTTAGTAGCCGAAGGGTCATTAGAGCAGTTACGCGATAAAACAAACCTGCCAAATTCCGATTTAACAGATATTTTTTTGAAGCTGACCGATACCTGATTATGTTTAAATATATTTTATCAAAAGAAATACGGTCCGAACTTTACACCTGGAAAAGCACGCTATGGCTTTTAATTTCATCATTAATATTCAGTTTTACGAGTTATCTGTTATTGACAAACAAAGAGTTGAGCCTGCTCGACCAGACTGAAATGCTCTGGCTTTTTAGCAAAATTATCATTGGCGTGGGACTTTTAATTGTCATCATAGATGCTTCATCGATCATTACCAATGAATTTGAAAAAGAAACCGCGGAAAGCCTCTTTTTAGCGCCATTATCGATTAAAGATTTTGTTACAGGAAAATTTTTGGCTTCATTAGCGCTCTGGCTGGCCGTTTTTGTCGTCGCTGTTCCATATATGATAGTCACCTCGGCCGGCAGCCATTTGGTAATGCCCTTTATCGGTTATATTTTTCTTTTAGGTACAATTTGCGTGGCTGGTTTTATTATGATGATATTTGGCTTTTCGTTTTTATTTCGTTCGAGCAAAAATGTGTTAACCACTTCATTAATAATCGCTTTGGCCCTTACAATACCGGCAACGTTCACATCTACATTGAAAAATAACCCATTGAGCGGCTTTTTGGGTACAATCAATCCGGTAGATAATGTTTTTGCTTCGCTTGATAATGTCCTGGTCGATTATCAGACTGCCCTTATCCAAAATTGGCGGTATATTTTACCCATTACCATATTTTCTCTACTGGCTTTGATTTTTATGTTTTACAGTATTAGACGTTTCTATTCAGGCGGCATTATAAAAAGCGATTGAATATTATGATCAACAGGATTTTAATCATTATCTTTTTCCTCGCAATATCCAAAGGACCAGAGAGCTTTGGCTCAACCGAGGCGATTTCTCCAGGTCCGCCTTCTTTGGATATGCAAATTATTTCAAGTCAGACATTAAGCGGCACTGCCGGCGACTATGTTACGGTAGAGGCGAGTATAAAAAATATATCGCTGAATGCGATAGATGATGTTACAACCTATTTATCTTTAGTTGATGAAGAGACAAAATTGCCCGTCGATCTGGAAGATTGGAGCGCGGAAAAGGGTTTATTCATAGGAACTATCGGCAACGGCCAGACCTTGCCGCTCGAATGGAAAATCCACTTCGTGAAAGCGGGGAAATATTCATTGATTATAATAGCCGAAACGGCCGGTGAAATTTACCCGCAAACCAGCAGTATTGTTCACTTTGCCGTCGCCCCTAAAATAAACCTAAATCCCGGGCATGTACTGCCTGTGGCGTTGATTACACCGGTGATTATTTTATGTATAATGTTGTTCGTGACATATAGAAGAAATTCAAGATTATCTGATTAATCAACATGATTTTAGTGGGCTGATATATCTCCTTATTCTTAGCTGCAAATCCAAGAAAACCTCGGAAGAGTACTATTCGGTTATGTATGATCAATAGCAGTTTTAATATTAAATATCGCAAAAACAGTATAAACACAACTGAACTTGATTTACTTTACTTCACAAACTCAGTCGTGTGATAAATTTTATTCATAATATACCAGCGGCCATCGAGTTTCAACATATTGTAATAATCGGTAAACATAAAGTCGCTGAAAACCCATTCGACCTTGGCTGAAGCTGTCACGCCGGTAATATCTATATAAACGATGTTCTTTCGGCTTTTTTCCCTGAAAGGATGATCGGGATTATCTTTCGCGGTCTGTGTCGTCTTGTCCCAGTGATCGACCCTGTTAATCCCGAGTTTGTCCTGATCGATATAGAATGACCGCGCATCGGGATAAAAAGCCTTTTTAATAGTATCAGGATCCAGATTGTCCAAACCATCAAAAAAATACTGTAACGTCTGTTCGATATTGGCTTTTTCTTCATCAATGTCCATGTTCACCTCTCTTTTGAATTGAAAATCAATCATCAGGCTATTAATTTTATAATACGTGTGGTATCCGCCAAAGTTGCTAAAAACAGCCAGGTATGGGGATAATACACTAACCGCTAATAATTCGGCTAATTTGGCGGTTATAGGCTATAAAAGTCTATTCATTGAGCTTTACATTTATCTATAACAATTCTATAATATGCGAAAATCACGCCGGTTTTTCGGCTAATATAGAAGAGTTTGAGATGAGCATTTTTAATATCATCGCTATTTTAATAACAATCGCCGCTTTGGCCAGCTATATAAACTTCCGGTTTTTCAGGCTGCCGGCAACTATCGGCTTGATGGTAATTGGCTTGTTCATATCCCTGGCCATGGTGATATTGGGCTATGTCGGTCTTAATTTTCAAGCATTAGCGACCAGGTTTTTAGGCGGAATAGACTTTGGTGAGACGCTGATGAACGGTATGCTCAGTTTCCTGCTATTTGCCGGCGCGCTGAAAATTAATATTAATGATCTGGCCGAACAAAAATTCATCGTCGCCACTCTGGCTACGGGCGGGGTAATAGCGACCACTTTTATTGTCGGTACCGGCATGTATTTCGCCTTAAATTTGCTGGGTATGTATATGTCCTATGCCTATTGCCTGGTATTCGGCGCGCTCATAGCTCCAACCGATCCGATAGCGGTCATGGCGATTTTAAAAACCGTCAAAGTTCCCAAGTCGCTGGAAATAAAAATCGCCGGCGAATCGTTGTTCAACGATGGCGTAGGTGTGGTGGTGTTTCTGGTTATGCTGGGTATAGCTTCGGGGGGTCATTCCACGACTATCGGACAGATAGCGATGTTATTCGTTCAAGAGGCTATCGGGGGCGCGGTATTTGGTCTTATTATAGGCTGGCTGGCTTATCGCATGCTCAAACGGGTCGATGAGTACACGGTCGAGATATTACTAACACTGGCGCTGGTCTGCGGCGGCTACGCGTTGGCTTCCAGCCTGCATTTATCGGGGCCGATTGCTATTGTTGTCGCCGGCCTGTTGATCGGTAATATTGGCCGAAATCTGGCGATGTCGGCCACCACCCGGGATCATCTGGATAAGTTTTGGATGCTTATCGATGAGATACTGAACGCGGTTTTGTTTATTCTAATCGGCCTTGAAATGCTGATTCTGGCGTTTACCCGCAACCAGCTACTGGTCGGCTTAATAGCCATTCCGCTGGTTCTGGGAGCCAGGTTTATAAGCGTTTGGTCAGCCATCAAATTATTGGAATTCAAGCGTCAATTCAGCCGCAATGCCATCTTGATCTTGACCTGGGGCGGCTTGCGCGGCGGTATCTCAATCGCTCTGGCTTTGTCCTTGCCCGCCGGCGAAACCAGGGCATTGATCGTCTCGATAACTTATGTCGTTGTCGTATTTTCGATTTTGGTTCAGGGATTATCTATCAAGAGCCTGATAAAAGCTAAATCCGGGTGATTCGTTTTTATTCCGCAACTTTATAAAACGGAAACCGTAATGTCCCTCATGGATATACATTTAAGAAAACTAAAGCGGGAAGATTATAATTCGGTAGGTAATTTCATTGCCAATCTCAATGGTCAAGACTTCGATAATATCTGCGATCTAGGTACAAGCGCGGCTGAAATCGAGAATTTTATACATCACGACCTGTTAGATATGAAAGCCGAGGAAGGTTTCATTTTGGCACATGACAGCAACAAGCTCATCGGCGTGTTTGGTCTGGATATCGATCTGGAAAAAAGTACTGCTTATCTGTTGGGGCCATATATCAGGCATAAAAATTGGCGCGAGATTGCCGATACCCTATGGTCGACAATTTTAAGTATTATGCCTGAAAGCATTGCCAGGTTTAAATTAAGTCCAAACTCTAAAAATAAAAACTGTATTGAATTTGCTGAGAGCAACGGTTTTTATCGTCGTACCGAGGGATTAGTTTTAAAGCTTGAAAGAAAGGGATTTCACTTTATCGAAACAGATGATATTATCGAACTTTCCGATAATCGTCGTGCCGATTTTGCTGTACTTCATGATCAATTATTTCCAAACACATATTATACCGGCCAGGATATACTTAGCCGATGCAATGATCATAGAAAAGTATTTATTAACGGTGATATGACAGGTTATGTTTATGTCGAAGCGCAACCTGAATATGGCGAATCAAACATCGAATTTATCGGCGTACATCAATCCCAACGGGGTAGAGGCCTTGGCGCGAGGCTTTTAAACAGGGCTATTCAATGGATATTTTCGCATGAATCAATTAATTCGATTAATCTAAACGTAAGCGCGGACAATCCCGCCAGAAGGTTATATGAAAAAGCCGGCTTTAAGGTATCAAGCAAAGTGTATGGTTACGCGAAAGATATATAGTACGTTAGATTATTGAATATTCAGGCATTTAAGGTATATTTAAAATATAATATGGCTGGAGTTCAAACAATGAAACCTGTGAGGATTAATAAGCTTTGATCGGTTTCCTTTTATGGTGTATCTTGTTTATTCTGTGCTGGCCGATAGCGATAATGGGCCTGATTTTATACCCTATTGTCTGGTTATTGTTGCTGCCGTTTCGCCTGGCCGGGATCGCTGTTAAAGGGGTGCTGGAGCTATTTCGGGCGATCATCTTCCTGCCTTCAAGATTACTGGGCGCCCGAAAGCAAAATAAATAATCTCTGTTCCGGCAGATTGTGACCGGACGGCGCGAATCAAACCCGGGCTATTTATGCGCGATGGCTGCCAGGTTATGGCTTTCAGCCTGCGACCTGACAGAGCTTCTGAATAGATTATTTAAAGAGCTAATATAATGGCTTGATAATCCATTATAATTATTTGCTCTTCCATCAGGGATATAATATCATTGCCGGTCAAAGCTATTTCAATTGGAAATCGGCAATCAAATAAATTAAGACAGGGAATAATCGAGGATCAAACTTGTATAATGATCATGGCAGGGAAATTAGCTGCCTGGCAATAAAATCGGCGGAATTTAAACCAAACAGGAGTCCGTTTTTTTATTTTAAAAATACTTGCAAAACAAGCCGGTATTAATTAAATTGTCCAGGTTTTAATGGCAGGGGGAGCATCTTGAAGGTATTGAAAATGATTTTTGCCTTTAAACAGGTTTGATGGTATTTCGGGAGGATACGATGAAAAAAGCATTTTGCGTATTAGCTATCATTTTAATTTCGACCGGTTTTTCCTACGCCCAAGATCAGAATCTCTATCCATTCGGATATTGGGGGCTAGATAACATTGTCAGAACGGATTTAATAACTGGAGCTATGAGGGCTTATAGCACATTTAGTTCTTCTTTAAATCCATATTATAATTTTAATTCTTCCGGTTATGGCGCCAGGTCTGTTGCTATGGGGGGGGCTTATTACGCGATGGCCAATGACGCGTATGGTTCTTTTCTCAATCCTGCCGGAATGATTTTTACAAATAAATCCTTGATGTCAATTGATCTCTTCGCGGATATGGATAAGCATGAAGCTCCATTCTTCTTGATAACTCCAGGATTTTATGATCCCAGCACAGGCTTTAACTTCACCTATAATCAAAATGAAATAGACGCTCAACATAATCGTTTTGATCAAGCCGGAGCGGTCGCGCCATTCACATATTTTGATAGAGAATGGTGGATTGGCGGCGGTTTCAGAACCGTCTATGATCTTCATACTGATCTGACAATTCCATCCTATTTTGAAGGTCAAAGAACATTATTTACAGAGCATCGGGGAATCGACGCGATCAACATGGCCATCGCCACAAATCCAATACCAAATCTCGGCGTAGGAGTTAACTTTAATATTTATACCAGGGGTTATGAACAGGATATTTGGCTGCCTTTCAATACTATCGATGATCAATATGGCGATACGGTAAATTTTACTGCACATATTAAGGACAAATCGACTTTTACCGGTACCAACTTTGATATTGGAATTATCGGCGATTTCGATATGATCAAAGCAGGCATTGTTCTTAGTACGCCATTAAGATTAACTCAAAAGTCCGTTCTTACCGCTGAAGATAATAGCAGCTCTGATAGAGTTTATTATGGATTTATAGATAGAATCACTGCGACGAATAAATTTCCGATGTATTTCGGCGGCGGCATTTCGTTTACGCCGATGGAAAATATTTCGATTGGCATCGATATCACTTCCAAACCATATTCCAAAACGCGCATAAATATCGATCCGGAACAGACTATTTATGATAATATCTCCGATTATGACCCGGAATGGAATGATTTAACACAATTTAGGTTCGGAGCCGAATACGTTTACGATGCCGGTTTTGCTAAAATTCCATTTAGAGCCGGAATACAAAACCTGCCCAGTTTGAAAAATAATTTTTCGCGTTACCTCGGACTCGACACAGTTTCGGTTGATTCGGTTCTCTATTTAACTGATTATGATTCAACTGTAGTTGGAGATCAATTCAATACATATTTATTTTCAATGGGAACGGGACTTGCTTTTGATAAAATCTGGTTCGATTTCGCTTATCAATTTGGCTCATCAGACTACGATCACTACCTTAATTTTGGATTTCTAAATGAAACTATTAATGTTTGGGATGACCCGATTAAATTCAATTATTCGCGGCTTTATGTCTCAGTAGGTATGCTGTTCTAGAATTCTGAAAAATACCTTTTTAAAGTTTTTAAAGGAGCCTGCGTAGGGCTCCTTTTTAATAAGATTAACTAATTGTTTATATTATCATCTTGATTGACAAAAGTAGAAGTTGTTTTTATAATAACGGCTTAAAGCAGGACAGCGGTAATTAAAACCGTTTTTCTGACGATAGAATTCTTAAATTTTTGAAGGTCAAATAATCTGGGAAAAAAATGAGCGACGATAAATCAAAACATTATCCTTTTACCGAAATAGAATCGAAATGGCAAAAAATCTGGGCTGAAACAGGCCTGTATAATACCGATTTGAATAACACAAAGAAGAAGCTTTACACACTGGTGATGTATCCTTATCCATCCGGTGACAAGATGCATATCGGGCAATGGTACAACTATGGCCCAACCGATACTTGGGCACGCCTAAAGCGGATGCAGGGCTACAACGTATTTTTCCCGATCGGATACGACTCTTTTGGCTTGCCGGCGGAAAATTTCGCTATCAAGCACAAAGTCAATCCGGCGGTATCTACCCAGAAGAATATTGAGTATTTCCGCCGTCAGTTCAAACAAATCGGCTCGATGATCGATTGGAATTCCGAATTCGCCACATCGGATCCTGAATATTACAAGTGGACGCAGTGGCTGTTTATCAAGCTATTCGAAAAAGGACTGGCCTATCGTAAGAAAGCCCCGGTCAACTGGTGCCCTCAATGCCAGACTGTACTGGCCAATGAGCAGGTTATCGAGGGTCATTGCGAACGATGCGAATCCGAAGTCACCAAGAAAGATTTGACCCAGTGGTTCTTTAAGATTACCGCTTACGCCGACCGGCTTCTGGAAGGCCACAAGAAAATCGACTGGCAGGCCAAGACAATCACGATGCAGAAAAACTGGATCGGCCGGTCGGAGGGTTCGGAAATCATATTCAGGGAAGAAAAAACAGGGGAGAGGCTGCCGATTTTCACCACCCGGGCGGATACTTTGTTTGGCGTTACCTATATGGTACTGGCGCCGGAACATCCTTTGGTCGATACTATCACAACCGCCGATAATATGGAAAAAGTCAGAAATTACCAGGAACAAGCCCGCAAAGTGACCGAGATAGATCGCATGTCGCTGGTACGCGAAAAAACCGGCGTGTTTACCGGCGCTTATTGTGTCAATCCTGTCAATGGCGACCGTGTGCCGATCTGGATTGCCGATTATGTGCTTCTAACATATGGCACCGGCGCGGTGATGGCTGTCCCCGGGCATGATCAACGGGACTGGGAATTCGCCACTAAGTATAATTTACCGATCAAACCCGTTATCGTGCCTGAAGGCAAGACGGAAGTCGATTTATCGGAACATGCTTTCGAGGCACATGGAGTAATGATTAACTCCGGGGAATTTAATGGCCAAACATCAGTGGATGGGATAAAAAATGTAACCGCCAAATTGGCCGGACTGGGATTAGGGGAGAGCACTATTAATTTCCGCCTGCGCGATTGGCTGATCTCCCGTCAGAGGTATTGGGGAGCGCCGATACCGATAATTTTCTGTCCTGACTGCGGCGAGGTGGCCGTGCCTGAATATAAATTGCCTGTACTTCTACCCGAAATCGATGATTTTAGACCGACTGATGAAGGCGAATCACCTTTGGCGCGTTCATTGGAATTCGTCAATGTGAAATGCCCCAAATGCGGCAAGGATGCCCGTCGTTCCACCGAAACCATGGATACCTTCGTTGATTCCTCTTGGTATTTCTTACGCTATTGCGACCCTAATATCCACGATAAGCCTTTCAACGCCGAATTAGTTAAGAAATGGCTGCCGGTCGATTTCTATGTCGGCGGCGCAGAACACGCCGTAACCCATCTGATATACGCCCGGTTTATAACCAAATTTCTGTACGATATGGAGTATATCAGTTTTGATGAGCCGTTTTTGAAACTTCGCCATCAGGGAATTATCACCAGCGGAGGCGCGAAAATCTCAAAATCTAAGGGCAATGTCATAAATCCCGATTCTTTCATCGAAAAATTCGGTTCTGATACATTCAGGATTTACCTCATGTTTATGGGTTCGTACACCGATGGCGGTGATTGGGATGATACGGGTATAAATGGCGTAGCCAGATTCTTAGGCCGCGTATATAGACTTCTGGAAAAACATCTTGATATTATCAAATCAGCCAAATCAATCAGCTATGACCATATTGGCAGCCAGGATGATGAATTGCGCTATTATCTCAATTATACCATTAAAAAAGTCGGCGAGGACATCAACACGCTGGATTATAACACGGCCGTGGCGGCTATGATGGAATTTCTGAATGTTCTGAGCAAACATTCCGAGGCCGATGATAATTCAGATCTATTTAAATACTCGCTGCTGAAATATATCCAGCTATTAGCGCCATTAGCGCCGCATTTTGCTGAGGAGTTCTGGTCAAGAGCGGGTTATGATGACTCGATCTTCAACAGCAGCTGGCCGGAATTTGACTCAAAAGCGCTGATTACCGAAAACATCACGATGGTAGCCCAAATCAATGGTAAGTTGCGGGGCTCATTTGAAGTCCCTAAAGATATATCCAAAGATAAGTTCTTGGCCTTAATAAAAGCCGATGAGAAGATAGGCCACTATATCGAGGGGAAAGCCATAATAAAAGAGATATTTGTACCGGGTAAATTAGCCAATATTGTCGTCAAATAAACTGAAATAAAAAGACTTAACATGTACATTCTATTCGTTACGATACATAATATATCTTATAGGACATTACAATAGTCGAGAAATTAAGCTGTCCAGAAAAGCTTAAACGCCAGGTCTGGTCGTATCGGAATAGTGTCAATAATCGGCCAGCGCTCGATTTCCTTATCCCCCTCGAGTACTTTTATCCTCACCGATGACAGTTCACCTTCGATATCTTTCGAATAGAATCCGATTTCGAGAATCCGGCGAAAGCCCCATTCAAGATAATCTAATTTTTGATTGGCGGTTAATTGCCCATCCTTGAATTCAATCTCGAAAGCGTCCGGTCTGGTAAAATCCAACTTAATGATGAGTTTACGTAAATCCGCTCCGATAGCCGGATCGACGCGAATAAAAACCTCGCCGCGCTTGCCATAGCCGTAATAAATAGAACTCAGCCGCCTGTCAGCCCGATGCATCGTTGAACCGGCTTTCTGGCAATCGAAAAAGCCGGCGCTGGCCCATTCATAATAGTGCGTAACTTTGCCATCTAAAGTCGGTTTGATAAAATCGATAGGTTCAATCAGATGAGATCTGATATAGTCCGTGCGTATCGGTTTATACAGCTCCGGCGGTACGGGCAAATCCAGAAGCGTGTAGAAATTTATTAAATGCGACCTGTAAAGCAAATCGAAACGGTCATTGTCCGGACTTTCGTGCTCATCGCCGAACCACCAGCACCAATCGGAACCCTCGGCGATATATATCTCTTTCCTGGCCAAATTGATTTTCTCGGGAGGTAATTTACTGTTTTGGGGTAAGTTATTCAAAACTTCACGCGCGTCATAAAGCAAATCCCAGGCTTTGTTATCTTCGGGATGACCTATCCATATACCAAAATTATGATTAATCCAGCTGCCCGGGTGAAGTTTATTCAATTTTCCGATTTCGCCGGCCGATTTTATCACTTCCGAAAATGTCGCCGTTTCAATTGATGGGTGTTGAGAAAGCCTGGTATAAAGCGTATCGAGAAAATCATGGCCGTCATTGGGGAAATACTCCCAGACATTTTCGCCATCCAGGACGACACTGATAATCCGATTAGGTTTGTTCAGTCGTTCAAGGTTGGCCCCGATAGCTTCCAGTTTGGAAATGAAATCGCCGGCCGCCTGCTGGGGATTCATACGCGAATAAACGAAACCGATTAAATCTGACAGAGCGTGATCCCGGAAAAACATATTAATTTCACTGCCATTAATCGATAACCTGTATGGCATATACAGATCACCCCGGGTGATAATCGAATCATCTCCCCCGCCCCTGACTCCTTTGCCAAGGCTTAACGCCAATATTTCTTCATCCGTCGCGATCCATTCGATGCCGGCTTTAGCCAAAATTGGGATTATTTGGCCTGATACCGATCCTTCGGATGGCCACATGCCTTTGGGCTTGAAACCGAATCTGCTTTCGAAATATTCAACCGCCAGCCGAACCTGTTCCACCGCGTCTTCCGGATGCTCGAACCGATTGTCAGGTAAAGAAACCTGCGGGACCGCTTCCCGGGCTATTTCGCTGTCGCACAAAAGAGGTAAAATCGGATGAAAATAAGGCGTCACCGATAATTCGGCCTGACCTCGTTCGGCTAACTCTTTGTACTTCGGTATAATCCTGCCCATGACATTTTTCTGAAACTCCAGCAAAGATTTTTTATCATCCTCCGTAAAATCTTTACCTTTAGCCAGCAAGCTTTTAATCGGCATTTCGTTTTTGAATATAGGATCTATCCAGGCGAGATTCGACCATACCTGTAAGTCAAGCCAATCCTGCTCATAAAAACCTCCAGCGCCTTTGCGCTTGAGTTCATAGAGGGCATTATAACGCTGATATGGTTTTATCATCGTTTCATGGTTAGCTTTAAAAAAGTTGGCCAGTATGGAAGCTTTTTCATCGTCAGTCAGTAAGGCGGCCTCTTTTATAGTCAGTTCAAGATGTTCATCCAGCGCCTCTCCCCTGCCATATTCCTCGATTTGTTCGAGCAGCGACGGCACGAGATTGAATGTTTGCTTGATATTGGGATAATTATCGAGAATAGCCGCCATATCATAGTAATCTTTAAGGCCATGAAGTCTTACCCAGGGCATTTCGTACCGGCCGCTAATTAAATTCTTGTAGAACGGTTGGTGCATATGCCAGAGAATGCATAATTTTGTTTTGGCCATTTCCGGCTTCCCCTAACGCGATAACTTAAAATCCTATCAGGTTTATCGTCCTGTTTTAATATAACAATACTTATCATTAATTGCCCTGTTTAGCAAGGCAATTTTATAGTTTCGCCGGATAATTGTAATTCCATACAACGCGTAATTTAAAACCTGTATTTTTCAGGTTCCTGAATATCTCAATTAAAAAAAGCCTTGTGGCTAATAAGGCTTCCAGATTACTGACAAACTTAAAACATAAGTTCAGACAGGTCGTAGCGAAGCGTGACCTGTCTGCTAATATATATCAGGTCACACCCTTACGGGCACGACCTGACATAACTTATGCGAACTTTTTATTATTGGTATTTTGTCAACGACCTCAAAGCTTTGTGGCTAACAAGGCTTTTGAAATTAAATAATCTTTATGCTCTTGTTATTGCCGGCTGTATTGAATCTCAGCCAACTTTTTGCGGGCGATATTATAGCCTGTTGATTGACGATAATTATCAACAACCAACTGATAAGCCTTTTCGGCGCTGTCAAGCTGACCGGCCAGATGATAAGCCCGGCCGGCGTTCATATAATAATCAGGCGAAAACGTGTCATCATTGGCTAATTCAGCCGCCTTGAAATAGTAATCGCCGGCCTTGCCGTATTCCTCTTTATCCTCAAAACATATGGCCGCGCCGTTATAGGCTGATCCGAGAAGCATATTATTCTTGCCATAGCTATTTATATACTTCTCGAAATAAACCAGGGCGCTATCGTGATTATTCAAATCGTAAAAAAGTCTGGCCAGGTAAAAGCAGGCTTTGTCGGCAATCTTGGCCGATCCGTATTCCGTCAAAATCGATCTGTAATCAGTGATAGCCAGATCGGTCTGGTTCATGGCTGTAGCCAACTGCGCTTTACCGAACATTTGCTCGGCATTAACATTACGTTGAGAAAAGCTATAACTGACAAAATAAATTATCGCGATGATAGCAACCACTACGGCGGCGCCGATTAGGAAAATATTCTTGTTATTCTGAATAAAATCCGATGATTTTAAGGCGTAAGTAATAAAATTGTCTTGTTTCATTTGATGTTTGGTAATTCTCTTTTCGGGGCTCAACCTTTCCTCCTTCTTAAAAACCCTAATCTATATCTATATCGTAACTTTGGCAAGACAAATTTAGGCAAATTCGGAATTGCTTACAGGATAATATTCAAGACTAAAAAGGGGCGTTTTAAAACGCCCCAAATGGTATCCAAATCGATGATTTCAGAATTTAATGCATGTATTCGAATAATAAGAAACCGGCCCATCTGTCGCAAAAGTAGATAAAATTATCATCGGCAAACACACCGGATGCGCCTCCCCGGGTATCGCGGGAAGCGAAAAGTACAGGGTTGAAGGGATCCGAAATATCCAGTACCTGTAAACCACCGTTCCAATAGTCGGCTATAAAAGCTTTCTCGCCATAAACATATACATCCCTGGCCGATCCGGGCGTGTCATAACTTCCAATCAGTAGAGGATTTGATGGATCGGAGACATTAAGTATAAGTAGACCGATGGGGCCATCGGCAAAATACGCCGTATCTCCAAGAATAAATATTCCTAAACCGATACCGGCCGTGCTATATTCAGTGACCGAATCAGGATTAGTTGGATCGGTAACATCAAAAACCATCAGTCCGGCGGTTGAGTCGGCGATAAACGCGTGATCATTAGCCACGTAAATATCGCTGGCAACCCCGTCATATGCAAAGTTCGCCTCAAGCGTGACATTACCTGGATCAGAAATATCAAGTATTCTCAAAGATGACTCAATGCTGCTATGATCGGAAGTATCGCCGCTAGCCGTGGCGACTGCTATATAGGCGTAATCCCCAATTACATTAATCGCCCGGGCTTCATCATGAACGCTAAAAGTAGCCCCACTGGTTAAATATAATACTGGATGAGCGGGGTCGGCGACATCATAGCAGTATATCCCGGCCGAGGTAGCTAAATAAACCAAATCGCCGACGGCGAATACATCATAATTAAAATCTGTTATTGTGACAGTGCTCACCGAATCAATCCTGACGCCGGCCTGTGAAGTATCGGTCACATCCATAATGCGCAAACCCCGGTTGTCATCCGCTACGAAAACCAAGCCATCATCTCCGACAAACACTTTATGCATATTGTTGACAGTGGAAAAGTCATCGACTAAATATAATCTGCCTGTCGTAAAACTCCAAACCGGGCTCGACACCTCATGGCCATGGCCGTCCTTAGCGACTACTTTCCAGTAATAGGTCGTTTCATATTCGAATCGCTCATGATTATACATATAGGTATTTAGGGTATCTACCAGAGTGGCGGATTGGATGTACCAATATAGAAATCATAATGCACCGTATCGCCGTCTTCGTCGTAACAATACCATTCAAGCCGCTGGCCCAGATCCTGATCAATCGCGCCATCGGCGGGATTAGGTCGTTCAGGTACAATGGGCGAACGGTTTTGTGTCGATGTTACCCCTTTGTCATTATCGCAGCCGGTTGACAGTAAAATTATGGCGGTTAATAAAGAAATGACTATCGCCCCGATGGGTTTATGCCCATTAGACAGAGATTCCATACCCCAGAGCTTCATTCGACCTCCTGATTTATTAAACATTCTTGTTATCTTTTCAAACCCTTAATTATCACATCTGTTCGCTAAACAATTGAGCAAAAAACAAATGCATCGAATTATAACTATGATCCAAAAGGCAGTCAAGCGAATTTTTGAAGTATGATTCAACGCGAACGAGATTAGCGATATTTCCTTTCAAGAAACATTTCTAAGAAGTCAAAAGGAGGCTGAGCCCGCGCAAAAATAAAACGGCCGGAAATAATAAATCTCCGGCATGATTTTAATTACGGAATATGCGATTAAGCCGGCGCTAACCAGCTAATAGTAAACGTTTATCCCGTTAATAAGTGAATATATGCTTTTTAAACCTATTCCTGCCAGGCCTCCCACGACTTTATTCGACAGGCTATTTCTAAAGACAATTATCTATTTTTTTTCTTGTGACGGTTCTTCCGCAGTCTTTTTTTGCGCTTATGCGTTTTAATTTTGTGTCGTTTACGTTTTTTACCGCTTGGCATAAGTTTATACTCTGTTCGCTTCAGAATTCATCACCAGGTTTTTAAACTCGTTGGATGGCTTAAAAACGGGAATTTTCCTGTCCGGAACAGGTACTTCTTCTCCTGTTCTAGGGTTACGCGCTTTACGCGCCTTCCGTGGTTTGATCTTAAAAGTACCAAAACCTCTGATTTCTATATTCTTACCGGTCTCCAGGCTCTTTTTTATAGCCTCGAGCATGCTATCAACGGCAGCGGCGACATCAGTCCTTGTCAAGCCTGTTTTTTCCGCAACCTGCTCCACCAGGTCAGCCTTGGTCATACCTCTCCTCCTATTTAAAATTTGTTCTATCGTTCACTATTTACTCGAACATCCGGCACAACTATACGCACCGCAACCACCGCAATTAGAACCAGCGGAAGCGGTAAATTTCGATGATGATTTAAAGCCACAAACAGACATCCTGCGATCCACCTGTTCACATCCACAATCCGGACACTGGACTTTCTCGTCTCCTCTTACCAACTCATCGAAATGCTTATGACAACGCTTACAATTATATTCGTATATCGGCATAAGACCACATAACTCAATTATTTATAAATATATTCCCATTTTGGCCAGGCTTTTTCCGATAAGTTCACACCGGCCAATTTCGATACCTGTTCCGCTAAATAATCCAACACAGTTCTGCGCCGAGGATACTCTCTGATGACTTTCGGCTTTTCGCCCAAACCAGCCATCTGACCGGCTAACGAAACAGCATCCTCAAAACCGCCTATTTTATCAACCAGACCCAATTCCAGAGCTTGATTGCCCGTGAATATAGACCCATCCGCCAAATCCTCTACCTGTTCTATGTCCATATTACGGCCAATCGAAACCGCCAGTATAAATTGATTATGCACATCATCGAGGGCGGCTTGAAGCATCTCCCGTTCTTTCTGAGTCATTTCTCTTGAATAATTACCGACATCCTTTAATTCACCGGCTTTGACTACCTCATACTCCACGCCGACTTTGTCCATCAAACCCTCAAAGGTAAGATAAGAAAAGATCACTCCAATCGATCCGGTAAGCGAGCCGGCATTAGCGAATATTGTGTCGGCGGCACAGGCTATATAATAACCTCCGGATGCGGCTACAGATGATAACGAGGCAACCACATACGTGCCATTTTCCCGCGTTTTTAATATCTGATTGTAAATTTCTTGCGATGGCGCGACGCCGCCGCCCGGGGAATCGATATGCAACACTATCGCGGACACGGAATTATCTTCATCATATTTTTTCAATTGACGGACTATATCATCGGAACTATCAATAACACCGTCAATTTCAATTATGGCGACCCTATCACCCATCGAAATAAACGAGCTATTCTGTTGGCGAGTTACACCCCAAATAGCCAGAAACATCATAAGCAAGAATATAAATACCACTCCGGTAATAACGAAACCGACGACAATGTCACGAGTTCTGGCCATAACTGCCCGCAAATGTATGTGAATCCATCACTAATGTCAAACCATTTCTAAGGTTACCGCAGATATATTTTCAGAACCTCGCCATTTTTTAATTTCGAGGGATTAGATATGTCATTCCAGTGCATTATTTCTTGTACCGAAACGTTAAATAATTGGGCAATTTTCCAGAGAGAATCACCCTTCTTAACTCTATAAGTAGTATGTGAATCTGAATTTGTATTTAAAGCAATACTTTCACCAAGTTGCGGAATTTTAAGTTTCATATTAGGATATATAGTGTTTGAATTAAGCCTATTGTGTCTTTTTAAGGCATCTATAGATAATCCGAATTTTTTAGCGATTTCAAACAATGAATCGCCGCGTTTTACAATATAGATACCATCGTTATAATTATCCGGCGGGTTATTACTATAACCTGGAATTACCAGTTTTCGGCCGGGATAAATCCTATTCGATGACATATTGTTGGCTTTTTTGATATTACTGATGCTAACACCATGTGCCCGGGCAATTTCCCAAAGTGTATCTCCCCGCCTTACCACATATTTACCGGAACCATCAGGTACAACATCACTGGCTTTTGAAGAATATGTATAAGAGGCTCCACCGGTAGTAGGAATCATTAGTGTATGGCCGACATAAATTTTATAAGGCCGTCGCAAATTATTGGCAGAAATTATCGATGACATTGAAACGCCATATTTTTTGGCGATAGTGGAAACAGTTTCTCCACGCCGTATCTTGTGCTGAACCCAATTCGTATTTTTTTCTGAGGGAATTTTTTCATACGCGGCCAGGAATTCGCCTTTTTTATGGCCCGGCACTCTTAAATTATACTTCTTGATATTCGGCGGAGTGACGCCTCTGATCAATTCGGGATTTAAAACTTCCAAATCGGCAACGGCAATGTCTGTTTTGGCGGCGATATTAGCAAACGACATGCATTTGTCTATTTCAATAGTTTCCCATGTTAACGCCTCATCATAGACAGGCGAAAAGCCGTATTTCTCCGGTTGTTTGGCAATCATCACGGCAGCCATAAACAGCGGAACATAATTTCTGGTTTGTTTTTTCAATTTAAGCTTCCAGAAATCATCTGTCTTCTGTGATTTTATAGTTCGCCGAACCCGGCCTTCCCCGCCATTATATGAGGCCAGGGCCAATTCCCATGATTGGAATTCGTCGTATAAATCTTTTAAATAACGGGCGGCGGCACGAGTGGATTTTTCGAAATCACGCCTTTCATCATACCACCAGTCTCGCGATAGCCCATAGCGTTTGCCGGTGGAATAGATAAACTGCCAGGGGCCCATCGCCCGGGCATATGAATAAGCATGCGGGTTAAAGCCCGATTCGATTAATGGAAGGTAGACAATGTCATGCGGCAAGCCTTCCTCTTCGAGAATCTTCTCCATCATGGGAATATATTTCGTGGATCTGCATAAATATTTCTCAAACACATCATGGGCGACAGTTTGAAGATATGCCAGAGAGTTTTCTACTTTTTCATTTAAATAAATCGGTACATCATAAGTCACGGAATCCGGGGTGGATGGTTTATGGAATTGGCGCGATTCCCTGAGATTTTTGAAATTTTTAATATCCGAAAACATTTCTCTGAAAGCGGCCGCCGACCCATCCGAATAAAGAACACCTGCCGACATTAAAGTCAGCCTGTAATCCGATTCGATCTCTTTGAGCAAAGTGTCGAGCCACCTTGCCTCAGCCGGAAATTCCTCGGCATCGAATTCCATATCCGATAATACCATCAGGGCTTCTTCAAATGAAGCCTGGGATGAATCCAGCACGTTTTTCTGATAGTATATTACGCCATCAGTATAGTATGATTCGGCTTTCGTTAATTCCTCGCGAATATCAGACCGGGCTTCAGAGCCTGACATAGCGGTCAGGGAGTCCAGTTCCGATCCGCCGGAGAATTGGCTGCCGGTTTTAGCTCGGTTATGATTAGCCGGCTTTCTTAAAAAAGGACCGGTACAGCCGGAAAATAAAATTGTCACTATCAAGAATAAATATGTAATTCTCAAAACCACCTCGCTTTTTTCTGTAACTTGTTGCATATAATATGATTGGCTCATAATGTCAAGAGCTTTTCAAATAATTATTGCAAATGCTGAAAAGATTTTGATAATAATCCCCGGATTGCGGGTCAAACCAGTTAATAAAATCGATTTTGCGAAACCAGGTTATCTGCCTTTTAGCGTAATTGCGATGATGCTGTTTCATTTTTTCTATGGCCTCGGTTCGGGTAATCTCTTTATCGAACAGATATGAAATCATATCAGTATAGCCTATCATTTTTTTCTTTCTTATCGTATCCAGATAGGGTTTTAAAGCCAGCACTTCCCGCTCAAAACCCGAATCTATCATTTTATCGACACGTTTATTAATCTTTTCATAAAGACTTTTTCGGTCAGTCGATATGCCTATCCAAAGTGGTTTGCCTATTTTTCGATATTCGCCCGTTTTTTGCAGCTCAGAAATTGGCCTTCCGGTAGATTTATACGCCTCAAGCGCTCTTACCAGGCGTATTTTATCACGCGGCTTAATTTTGGCCGCCGCTTCAGGGTCGATATCCGCGAGCATCTCATGTAATTTATTGGAACCTTCTTTTTTAGCTATTTTCTCCAGTTTGGCTCGATATTCCTTATCAGGCTCCGGCGACTTAAAGATACCCTCGGTAAGCGCTTTCAGATATAAACCAGTACC
>CAZFSN010000024.1:0-16792 GCA_964521815.1 uncultured Ignavibacteria bacterium
GAACCAGATAGGTTACATCAGGCCCGGTAATGTTACCGTCGCCATTGGCATCACCTCTTCTCCAGGTAACAACCTCTATATCGATCTGCAGAACACTGAATAGACCGCCTTCATCGGTCGCCGTAAACCTGATCTCATAGACACCGGCATCCGAGGAGTCAGGCCTCCATGTGAATGATGCCACTCCATTGCCGTTATCCACCAAAATCGCTCCTTCAGGAAGCGAACCTTGATAACTGATAACTATTGGGTCGCCATCCAAATCAGTCGCTGACATGACTATATTTAGAGTGCTGTCCGGCGTGATTGCGTAATGCGTTTCTATCGGCTGGAATTGCGGCGGATGCAAACCTGTTGATACGACTTCAACCCTGACTATTTGAGTATCCACCAAGGCCGGGTTTTGACCGTCCGAAGCGCCAAAGATAATAAAATATTCTCCTAAATCGCCGAAGGCCGGTGTGAAAGTAAATGTCCCGGTTCCATCATGATTATCAACTATGCTGGAATGCGGCGGCAAATTCCGGACGAATAAGCCCGGTATTACCAGATCCGGATCTGTAGCGGACAAGTTGAGTATAAACGGAATCCCATCCTGAATACTTGTATCGGTCGGTAAAGGAGTAAGTACAGGTGGACGGTTGGTATTAAGGACGGTGATGGATACCGATCTGTATACGGCAACTGAAGTGTCTTCAACATCTTTAGCCCAGAAAGGTATGCTTTTTACGCCGGACTGAGAATAATCAGGTTCAAAACTGAAATAGCCAACTCCATTACCGGAATCATAGAAACTTGAATTCGGTAAAGGGGTACCGCCTTGCCTGAGAAGCGGATAAGTACTATCAGGATCAAATGCTCTTAGTAAAAACCCCAGCGAATCGCCTTCGCTTACGGTAAATGGGCCTAAAGGATCTATAGTCGGAGGGCGATTTACATTTTCTACCGTAATAGTGCCCGACCGGGTCGTGATAATCGAAGAGTCTTCATAATCGGTAGCCACAAAAACTATAGTATGTATCCCGGCCTGGAAATAATCGGGCGTGAAATTAAGCCGCCCGACACCATTACTCGAATCAATAAAAGTAGCGTTCTCGAGCAATTCCTCAATCGACAAATATGGTATAGTGGAATCGGGATCATCGGCCAAAATACGTATAGATACGGATTGTCCTTCGGCAACAGTCACCGGATTGATAACGCCAATCCGCGGCGGTTGATTGCCGGCCTCAATAACAGTCAGAAGAACGTACTGGGAATCAACTGCGCCTTGGGGATCGGTAGCCCTAAACAATAAATTGTAATTGCCGGACTGATTGAATAAGGGTATAAAATTGATATCCGCGGTACCGTTGCCGTTATCGACAAAATTAAATCTATAAGGTATGTTTTCGACACTCAGAGTCGGCGTGGTCGAATCCGGATCGGTGGCGCTGATAGAAACCTGCAAAGTTTCGCCTTCGACCAGCGACATATCTTCAATGAAATTCAGAGTCGGAGTTTGATTACCCAGATCGTGCACAAAGATAAAGGCTTGATTAACCGAACCGTCCAGCAAATCATACGCTTCAATATTAATAATGAACACTCCCGATTGAGTGTAATCGGGCGCGAAATATAGCTCGCCCGTCCCGTCTCCATTATCAGTAATCTGGCTATTCCTCGGGGGCCGAGGGCTGGTTGTGAATCTAAAGTACACTTGGTCGCCATCGGGATCGGTAGCCGAGAGAGGCACATAAAGAGTTTCCGCCTGATCGATTTCATACGAGTCAATAGGATCCCAGACCGGCGGCCGGTTCTGATTCCTTATTTCAAGATGAACTTTAATTGTCCGCGACAGCGGCGGCGTGCCGGCATCGACCGCGATAAATATCGCCGAATCGAGCCCTGTCTGATCGAAATCAGGCGTAAAGGTGAAGGTCCCGGTATGATTGCCATGATCGATAAATCCCGAATTATCCGGCAAATACAATGCCGATAAATATATCGGACCGCCGTCACCATCTGTCGAATCGGTGGCGATCAGGTCGGCCTCTAAAGTTTCACCCTGGATAGCAACCGAATCGCCTTCATAGATAAGTTTCGGGGCGATATTAAATTCAACAGTAGTTATGACGACCTCCAGGATATCCTGCAGTTCATCCTCATCGATAGCTATAAATATAGCCGTATCAATACCGGCATCATAGTAATCGGGCAAGTATATATAAGTAGCGGTGCCATCATGATTATCATGAAAAGTCGAATGAGGGTGTTGATTATTTATCGTGATCACGGGCGGTATAGTACCATCGAGATCTACAGCCGTTAGCGTCAAGTTTAACGTATCGCCTTCTGAAATAGACTGAGGATCGACAGGATCGAAAGCCGGGGGAATAGCGCCGGCTTCTAAAACTTCGATATGAATATTCAGGGTATCGCGGAGCTGACCGTCATTGACATAAGCCAAAATAGTGTAGTTACCGATCTGGCCGTAATTGGGCTTGAAATAGAATAATACCGAATTCGGTCCTAATACCAATTGACCGGAGTTAAACGGCAGCGAATCGAAAGAGAATGTAAGCAGATCGCCGTCCGGATCATAAGCCGTAAGAACGATACCCAAACTATCCCCTTCGACCACACTTTGCATCGTATCGACAGGTTCAAACTGAGGCGCCTGATTGCCGGCTTCGACCACCGTGACCGTTACGATCTCGCTATCGGCTCTTACACCATCGGAAGCATAGAAGGTGATATTATAAGGACCGGCTTGCGTGTAATCCGGCAGGAAATAGAATAACCCGGTACCGTTGCCGTAATCCTCCAGATATGCATTGACTGGAGTGTTCGCCGCCCCGAACATGATAATATCATTATCAGGATCGATAGCTGATAATGCTATGCCGAGGCTGTCGCCTTCATTGACAGTTTGCGAACCTATAGCCGTTAATTCCGGCGGACCGTTCGTTTCATTCACGGTAATATCGATATATTCGGAATCGGCAAACTCACCGTCATACGCGTATATCAAGACAGGATAATCACCAGATTGATAATAAGTTGGATAAAAATCTAATTGCGCCGTGCCATCATGATAATCGGTCAAACTGGCATTGGGCGGCAAGTTAACCGCGTAAATTCCCGGCATCGTCCCATCAAGATCATAAGCTGTTATGGCAACACTTAATGTATCGCCCTCATTGACGGATCTATCGCCGATAGGATCAAGGACAGGCGGCACATTGCCGAACTCATTTATCGTGATTTCCACGTACTCGGAATCAGCCAAAGCCCCATCCGACGCGATAAACAATACAGAATCAATCCCGGCCTGAGTAAAATCCGGTGTGAAAACGAACAGACCATGGCCGTTGAGACTGTCGGTAAATGTACTGTTTAACGGCAGGCCGATGGCATGAAGTATCGGAATAGTTAAATCCGGATCTGAGGCGGAAACATTAATCACCAGTGTCTCGCCTTCCGTGACTGACCGCGCGCCGATTGGATCAAGAACCGGCGGGAAACCGATATCATTTACAGTTATTACGACCGTTTCAGTATCCGCCAGCTGACCATCAAAGGCTATGAAGCGCACTGTATAAATGCCGCTCTGGAAATAATCGGGATCAAACACGAACAAGCCGGTTCCATCGCCATTGTTGGTGAAACTGGAGTTATCGGGAGTATTCAAAGCCGTAAGTGTCGGTATGCTGCCTTCCGGATCAGTCGCGGATACCGTAAATTCAAGGTGCTGACCTTCATCGACCGATTGCGGTGAAATCGGGTCAATTACCGGCCTCTGATTGCCGGATTCATTTACGGTTATTCTGACAATAGCGGTATCGACCAATTCACCATCCGAGGCCAGGAATAATAAATCGTAGATACCGCCCTGAGTGTAATCAGGCGCGAAACGGAAACGCCCATGTCCGTTGCCGGAATCGACAAAGGTCGCGTTCATCGGCAGGTTGGCTACCGAAAGTGTCGGTATTACTAAATCAGGGTCGGTCGCCCTGACATTAAACGCTACAACGCCGCCTTCCTGAACCGTATAGTTAGGTATAGTATTCCAGACCGGCGGACGGTTGGTTGCGACAACTGTGATTTGGACATTTTCCGAATCGGCCAGTACGCTATCGGAAGCTACGAAATCAACGTAATATATTCCCGCTTCCCCATAATCAGGTGTAAATTTAAAATCAGCCGTACCATCGCCGTTGTCGGTAAATTCGGCATTGGCAGGCAGGTTGGTCGCCGTAAGGACAGGCGGATCGTCATCTATATCAGTCGCGGTAACAGTAATATTTAATGTACTGCCCTCGGAAATAGTTCGCGGGCCAATAGGCGCCAGTACCGGAGGCAGATTGGTATTGGCCACGTTGATAGTCACTAACTGACTATCCGCCAATGCGCCGTCACTGGCAATGAATCTTACCTGATAAGCGCCGCTTTGGAAATAGTCGGGATCGAAAGTGAATAACCCATGGCCGTTGCCGCTATCATATAGGGCCGCATTAGTCGGAATATTTATAGCCGTCAAGACCAAAGTCTGGCCATCCGGATCAGTCGCCATGACCATGAATTCCAGATGTGCGCCTTCATTCACGTTTTGCGGAGCGATTTCGGCCAATTCCGGCGGTAAATTATGTTCAGTGACATTGACCCGAACAAGCTGGGAATCGGCCAGCGAGCTATCCGCAGCGCGGAACCAGATATCATAATTGCCGGATTGGGTGAAATCGGGATTGAAACTGAACAAACCTCGGCCATTGCCCGAATCAACGAACGCGGCGTTGGCCGGTAAAGTCGATGTCGTTAATATTATAGCGTTATTATCAAAATCCGAAGCGCTGACTACAAACTCGAGATGTTGTCCTTCATTTACCGCTTGAGGCGTCTGAATCGGATCGAGCATCGGCGCGACATTAACGTCATTTACGGTAATATTGGCCAAGACCGTATCCGCCAGCGCGCCGTCAAAAGCCAAAAAGCCCGGTTGATATGAACCGGCTTGAGTGCTGTCCGGCTGGAAATCGAATTGTCCGGTGCCGTTGCCGTTATCGTGGAAAGTCGAATGCGCCGGCAAATTGAAAGCGGTTAACGCCAACAGCTGACCATCGGGATCGACAAAGTGTACCGCGAACGACAGGCTGCTCTTTTCATTCACGAATTGATCCGGCACAGGATCGCCGACCGGCGGCTGGTTAGTGCCGCCCACCGAGATAGAGACTAACTGCGAATCCGCTAACATTCCATCCGAAACGATAAACCGAACATAATAAATACCTTCTTGATCGTAGGTCGGATTAAACACGAATAATCCATGCCCGTTGCCGCTGTCATCGAAAGCGCTGTTTGACGGTATATTTTCGGCGGAAAGGAAGAGTTGATCGAGATCGAAATCCGATGAAATGACCACGAATTCAAGATGACCGCCTTCGGGTACCGCTTGCGGCAAGATGGTATTCAGAACCGGCGCCAGGTTCACCTGGTTAACTGTTATCTGCACGTATCCCGTATCAGTCAGGCCGCCGTCAGAGGCTATGAACCCCACATTGTAAACACCGGCCTGTGTGTAATCGGGTGAAAAAGTAAACAATCCTGTTCCATTGCCATAGTCATCCAAAAGCCCATGAGCCGGTACATCAAATGCGGTCAACGATGGAATTTGACCATCAGGATCTGTGGCCGACACGACGAAACTTAAATAGCTATTTTCATTAATGACGCGATTCGTTAAGCTGCCTAAAACCGGCGGCAGGTTGAAATTATTTACGGTAATCGTAACATCTAATGTATCTCTTAAAGAACCATCGCTGGTGAAAAATCTTACATTATAGACGCCGCTCTGGTTGTAACTCGGATTGAATGTCACCAGTCCGTGGCCGTTGCCCGAATCAGCCAAGGCCGCGTTGGTAGGCAGGTTTTGCGCTGTAAGAGTCAATGGGTCGTTGTCGAAATCGCTTGATATAATAACGAACTCAAGATGACTGCCCTCATCGACAGACTGAGATGATATCGCCGCGAATACAGGAGCGACATTCACCTGATTGACTGTGATCTGCACCATCTGGGTATCGGTTAACGCGCCATCCGAGGCGATGAAACCGACTTGATAAATCCCGGCTTGAGTTAAGTCGGGTGAGAACGTAAACAACCCGGTGCCATTGCCGTTATCTTCAAAAGTCGTATTATCGGGCGTATCAAAAACGCTCAATGATGGTACCTGTCCATCGGGGTCGGTTGCCGAAACTACGAAGCTAAGATAAGCGCCCTCGTTTACATTCCGATTGCTAATCGGCGTGATTTGAGGCGGCAGGTTGGTGTTGTTGACAGTGATATTGACATTTGCCGTATCGGTTAAACTGCCGTCGCTGACAATAAACCTGACCGTGAAATTGCCGCTCTGAGTGTAATCAGGATCGAATGTGAACAATCCCCGGCTATCGCCGCTATCGGTGAAAGCCGCGTGAGCCGGCATATTTTGAGCTATAAGCGTCAGCGGGTCGCCATCGTAATCAACCGCGGTTACCAAAAATTCCAGATGCGCACCCTCATCGACTATTTTATCTGTAATTGTCTGCCAAGCTGGCGCGATATTAAAGTTTTGCACAGTTACATTGACTAATTCGGTATCTGCCAACGCGCCGTCGCTGGCTATGAATCGTATCTGATACACGCCGGCCTGATCATAATCCGGCGTAAATCTAAACAGCCCATGGCCGTTACTGCTATCAACGAAAGTCGCGTTCAAAGGCCTGTTCTCCGCTGTTAATGTCAGCGCGTCGCCGTTGATATCGGTGGCAATTACCACCAGCGCGAAATGTTCGGCTTCGACTATTGTCTGATCGCCGATAGGATTCCAAACCGGCGCGATATTATTATTATTGACCGTAATATTGACCAGTTCGGTATCAGCTAAACTGCCATCGCTGACAATAAACCTGACAGGATAAACACCGCTTTGTGAATAATCCGGATCGAATATAAACAGCCCATGGCCGTTGCCGCTATCGGTAAAAGCCGCGTTTGTCGGAACGCCCTCGGCGGTAAGGGTTAAAACGTCGAGATCGAAATCAGAAGATACGACTACGAATTCGAGATGATTGCCCTCATCTATAACTTGCGCGCCGATAGTTTCCAGCACAGGTGCTAAATTAACATTGTTGACGGTAATATTAACCATCCCGGTATCGGCCAAACTGCCATCGCTGACGATGAACCTGACATTATATACTCCGCTTTGAGAATAATCCGGATTAAACGCGAATAATCCATGGCCATTGCCGCTGTCGGTGAAAGCGGCATTTACAGGAACGCTTTCGGCGGCCAAGGTCAGAGTTTGCCCGTCGGGATCAGAGGCGGTGACCACGAATTCCAGGTTGCCGCCTTCATCAATTATCTGCGGACCAACAACCGTTATTTCCGGGGCCAAATTGGATTCGGTTACGTTTATATGAACAAGTTGCGAATCGGCAAAAGTCGCATCCGAAGCGTAGAACCAGATATCGAAACCGCCTGATTGCGTGTAATCGGGAGAGAATCCAAATGTCCCTATGCCATTGCCTGAATCGGTGAAAGCCGCGTTGGCCGGCAATGTCGATGTGGATAAAGTAATCGGATCGGCATCGAAATCCGTGGCGCTAATATTAAATTCGAGATGCGCTCCTTCGGCTACTGTCCGCGGTGTCGGTATGTAAGCCAGAACCGGGGCTACATTGATATCGCTAACCGTGATATTAGCGTAAACCGTATCGGCCAGACTGCCATCGAATCCGACAAATCCAACAGTGTATATGCCGGCTTGAGAATTATCCGGTCTAAATTCGAACAGGCCGGTATTATTGCCGTTATCGGTAAAAGATGAATTCGCCGGCCGGTTAAAGGCTGTTAGACTGAGTAATTGACCATCCATATCGACAAAATGGATATTCAATTGAAGTGTATCCAATTCATTAATAAACTGATCGGCAATCGGATCGCCCACCGGCGCCTGGTTGGTTTGGCCGACCGAAATCGAGACAAGCTGGGTATCGGCCAGGGAACCGTCATAGACGATAAACCGCACGTAATAGACTCCATCCTGATTGTACGCGGGATTAAACGTAAACAGGCCATGCCCGTTGCCGCTATCGGCGAACGCGGAATTGGCCGGCAGGTTCTGCGCGGTCAAGAATAAAGGATCCAAATCGAAATCCGATGAGGTTACCACTATTTCAAGATGGCCGCCTTCCACAGTCGATTGAGGAAGTATAGGATCCAAAACCGGCGGAAGGTTTACGTGATTAACCGTAATCTGGGTAAACCCGGTATCGGCCAAGGCGCCATCGAAAGCCACGAAGCCGACATTATATATCCCCGACTGCGAATAATCGGGAGAGAAAGTAAATAATCCCGCGCCGTTGCCATAATCCTCAAATGTACTATGTGCCGGTAAATTAAACGCGCTCATAAACGGCGTCACGCCATCGGGGTCGGAAGCGGTCACAATAAAGCTTAAATAACCGTTCTCATTAACTACCCGATTAGGCAAAGCTCCGAGTACGGGTGGCAGATTCACATTAGTTACCGTGATATCGACAAGCATTGTATCCGCCAGGCTGCCATCCCGACCGATAAACCTGACTGTGTAATTTCCGCTCTGGTTGTAGACAGGATTGAATACGAACAATCCATGACCATTACCCGAATCATTGAATGCCGCGTTGGTTGGCATGTTCTGGGCAGTTAAGGTCAACGGATCATTATCGAAATCCGAACATAATACTACAAACTCGAGATGGTCGCCTTCGTTTACGGTTTGGCTGAGCACCGGGTCAAAGACCGGCGCGATATTTACCTGTCCAACTGTTATCTGGACAATCTCGGTATCTGCCAGCGCGCCATCGGAAGCGATAAAACCAACGTTATAAATCCCTGCCTGCGTGAAATCGGGCGAGAATTCGAATAAGCCGGAGCCATTAGCCAAATCATTGAACGTCGCGTTAGCCGGCATATCAAAGGCGCTGAGGCTGGGAGTGACACCATCAGGATCCGATGAAATTACTACAAAACTCAAGAAACCGTTTTCGGCAACTGTTTTATCCGTGATCGGCGTAATAACCGGCGGTAGATTAATATTATTAATGGTAATGTCTACCAATTCGCTGTCGGCCAACCCGCCATCACTGACAATAAACCTGACCTGAACAACGCCGCTCTGCGTGTAATTGGGATTAAATACGAACAAACCATGGCCATTGCCGCTATCGGTGAAAGCCGCGTTAGCCGGCATATTCACGGCTGTCAATGTAAGATCATCCAGGTCGAAATCTGATGATGTTATTACGATTTCCAGATGAGATCCTTCATCGACAGTTTGTGGTCCGACAGGATCAAGCACCGGCGCGACATTCACAGAATTAACCGTTATATTGATAGATTCCGTATCGGCCAATGCGCCGTCGCTGACAATGAACCTGACCGGATAAACTCCGCTCTGGGTCAGGTCGGGATTGAATATGAACAGACCATGACCGTTGCCGCTATCGCTGAAAGCCGCGTTTGACGGCAAACCCTCGGCCGTTAATATCAAACCGTCGAGATCGAAATCAGAAGCGATAACGATGAATTCCAGATGTCCATTCTCATCGACAATCTGATTGCCGATTGGACTTAGGACAGGCGCCAGGTTGATATGATTGACCGTAATATTTACCAGTTCGGTATCCGCCAGAACGCCGTCATTAACTATAAACCTGACGGGATAATTTCCGCTTTGCGAATAGTCCGGATCGAAAGTAAATAATCCATGACCATTGCCGCTGTCGGTGAAAGCGGCATTCAAGGGCATTCCCTCGGCGGTTAGCGTCAATCCATCAAGATCAAAATCGGCGGCGGTAACGACAAGCTCCAGATGATCGCCCTCATCCATGACTTGCGCGCCGATCGGGTCTAAAACCGGAGTCAGATTAATATTATTTACGGTGATATTAACAATTAGAGTATCCCGTAAACTGCCATCGCTGGCAATAAATCTCACCGGATATAATCCGCTTTGCGAATAATCGGGCTCGAATGAGAATAGTCCGTGGCCGTTGCCGCTATCGGTGAAAGCGGCGTTAGCGGGTAAATTTTCTATTGTTAAAACGGGTACCTGGCCATCGGGATCAGTGGCTTCGATAACGAAAGCCAGCGAACCGCCTTCATCCATAATCTGGCTGCCGACAGTCGCTATTTCCGGCGGTAAATTAGATTCGATAACATTGATTTGCACCAGCTGCGAATCTGCCAGTGAAGTATCCGCGGCATAGAACCAGATACTATAATCTCCCGATTGAGTGTAGTCCGGATTGAAACTGAAACGGCCGACACCGTCGCCCGAATCGACAAAGGTGGCATTAGCCGGCAGGGTCGATGTCGACAGAGTAATGGGATTGGAGTCATAATCGGTAGCGCTGATATTAAATTGAAGCACGCCGCCCTCGCTGACCGATAGGGGTGTGGGAATCGTATTTAAAATAGGCGCGACATTGACATCATTGACAGTAATGTTGGCGAATATAGTATCGGCCAGGCTGCCGTCAAAACCGATAAATCCAACCGAATAGAATCCGGCTTGAGAACTGTCCGGATTAAATGTAAACTGGCCGGTATTATTGCCATAATCCACGAATGATGAATGGTTAGGCCGGTTAAATGATGACAAACTTAAGAGCTGTCCATCGGGATCGGAGAAACCTACCGAGAATACCAACTGCCCTTTTTCATTGACGAAACGATCGCTAATTGGGCTGCCTACAGGCGGCTGATTTGTTCCGCCGACTGAAATCGATACCAATTGAGAATCAGCCAGGCTATTATCGTTTACGATAAATCTGACATAGTAGACGCCTTCCTGGTCGAACGATGGATCAAATGTGAACAGCCCATGCCCATTACCGCTATCGACAAATGCGGAATTGGCCGGCAGATTTTCGGCACTCAATATCAACGCGTCCGCGTCAAAATCGGAGGCGGTGACGATCAATCCAAGATGTCCGCCTTCGGCGACCGATTGCGGCAAAATCGCGTTCAGGGTTGGCGGCAGGTTCACCTGATTGACGGTAATTCGAACAAAACCGGTATCGGTCAGGTCGCCATCGGAGGCGACAATACCGATTTGATAGACCCCGGCCTGCGAATAATCCGGGGCAAATGTAAATAGGGCCGTCCCATTGCTATAATCTTCCAATAAAGCGTTGGCCGGCATATTAAAAGCGCTGAACGCAGGATAACCCCCATCCGGATCAGTCGCGCTAATAACGAAGCTTAAGAAATTATCCTCATCGACACTGCGATTGGTAAGCGAACCAAGTACTGGGGGACGGTTGGTATTATTAACCGTGATGCTGACATCCATAGTGTCAGCCAAAAATCCATCATTAGTTATAAATCTGATCGTATAGATGCCACTTTGGGAATAATCGGGAGAAAAAGTGAATCGGCCATGGCCGTTGCCTGAATCTACAAAAGATGCGTATGTCGGCAAATTCAAAGCGGATAATACCAGATGATCGTTATCGAAATCTGATGATATAACAGCGAAAGTTATCCGTTCACCTTCCGCTATAACTTGCGGTCCAATCGTGACAAATTCCGGCGGCAGATTAATATTGACGACGGTCACTTGCACCATTTCGGTATCGGCCAGTTCGTCGTCATAAGCTACAAATCCGATGCTATAAATGTCTGATTGGGTATAGTCGGGTGAAAATTCGAATAACCCTGAACCAGTACCCAGATCCTCGAAAGTTGCGTTAGCAGGCATATTAAACGCGCTCAATGATGGTATAATACCATCGGGATCAGTGGCGAAAACCACAAAATTCAGGAAACTGTTTTCGTTTACGATCTTAGGCGTAATTGGATTAATGACCGGCCGACGATTAGTGTTATTCACGGTAATATCAACTATCGTCGTATCTGTTAAGTGACTATCTGAAACGATAACTCTTACCTGATAAGGACCTTCCTGAGTATAATTAGGATCGAATGTCAACAAGCCATGGCCGTTGCCGCTATCGGTAAACGCGGCGTTCGTCGGAAGGTTTTGAGCTGTTAAAACCAGTATATCATTATCAAAATCAGACGCGGTAATGACCACTCCAAGGTGCTGTCCCTCATTGATAACCTGCGGATTGACCGGGTTCAAGACGGGTGCGATATTGATATGATTTACCGTAATACTTACTATCAATGTATCGTTTAGGCCGCCATCACTGACAATAAACCTGACCGGGTACACACCGCTTTGAGTATAATCAGGGCTGAAGCTGAATAATCCGTGACCGTTACCGCTATCGGCAAACGCCGCGTTTGGCGGCACATTTTCAGCTGTCAAGACCAGGCCGTCCAGGTCAAAATCCGTAGCCGTAACGACAAACTCCAGGTTCGCGCCTTCGTCGACCGATTGCGAACCCAACGGGTTAAACTCCGGAGCGACATTGACATGGTCAACGGTAATATCCAAAAGTGTAGAATCGGCCAGACTGCCATCGCTGACTATAAATCTGACTTGATATTCTCCGGACTGTGAGTAATCGGGGTCGAATGTAAATAGACCATGGCCGTTGCCCGAATCGACAAAGGCGGCGTTCAATGGCAAGTTCTCGGCGCTTAAAGCAAGTGGAGTCGCATCGAAATCAGTTGCGGCTATTACCAATCCAAGATGGCTTCCTTCATTGATCGTTTGAGCGCTAACCGGATTAATTACCGGCGCGATATTTATATTATTTACGGTAATATTGACCAGCTCGCTATCGGCCAAATCACCATCGCTTGCTATAAACCAAACCGGATACAAGTCGCTCTGAGTGAAATCCGGATCGAACGTAAATGTTCCATAGCCGTTACCGCTATCAACAAAAGCGGCATTTGGCGGAAGATTTTCAGCGCTATATACTAAAGAATCGCCATCAGAATCCACCCCGTTGATTGTAAATTCAAGATGAGCGCCTTCATCAACATCCTTTGGCCCGATTGCGGCAAGCGCCGGCGCTATGTTCACATTATTGACCGTAATATCGACCAACTCGGTGTCGGCTAAATCGCCATCGCTCACTATAAAATCTATTTGGTATTGCCCGCTATCAGTATAATCAGGATCGTAAGTAAACAGACCGTGGCCGTTGCCGCTATCGTGGAAGGCGGCGTTAAATGGCAGACTTTCGGTCGTTAGCGTCAACGCGTCCAAATCAAAATCTGTAGCGGTCACGATTAATTCAAGATGATCGCCTTCATTGACGACTTGCGGGCTAACAGGATTCAACACAGGAGCGACATTGCCGTGAAGAACCGTAATATTGACACTGCCGGTATCCGACAATGAACCATCTGAGGCAATGATAGAGATATCGTAGCTTCCTTCCTGAGAGTAATTCGGCCTGAACTCCAACAATGCATGGCCATTGCCGCTATCGGTGAACGCGGCATTGGCGGGCAGATTGGAAGCGCTTAAAAATGGAATTGTCAAATCCGGGTCGGTAGCCGTGATTACTAATAATAATGTATCGCCCTCGGTTATAGTTTGAGGGTCAATATCGGCTAATACCGGCGGGCTATTCGTGACAACCACATCGATATGGACGAATTGGCTGTCATCGAATTCGCCATCGGAGGCTATAAACAATATATCATATCCACCGGCCTGGCCATAAACCGGATAAAAACGGAATCCGCCGCGGCCGTTGCTGCTGTCGGCGAACGAGGCGTTTGTCGGCAGGTTTTCAGCCGATAACGAAGGCGTAGTGCCATCAGGGTCTATGGCGACGACGCGAAATATCAGGGATGCTTCCTCACCAACTACTTGAGGCGTAGGGATAGGATTTAAAATAGGCGGCGCGTTAATCGCATTGACATGAACATCGACATAGATGGTATCCGACATCGCCCCGTCAGAAGCTAAAAATCTTACGATATAATTGCCGGCTTGAGTGAAATCCGGATTAAACTCAAATAGCCCAACATTATTCGATGAATCGGTGAAGACCGCGTTCGGCATCAGGTTCTGGGCGGTCAACGTAAGAGCTTCCAGATCGGGATCGCTGGCAATAACTAAAAATTCCAGATGCTGTCCCTCATCGACGCTTTGACTCGATACCGAATTGAGAACAGGCGGTCGATTAATATTATTGACAATAATCTCAACTTCCTGGCTATCGGCCAGGTCGCCATCGGAGGCAACGAAAATTACGTTATAGGTTCCAGCCTGGAAATAATCAGGGCTGAATGTGAACGTGCCGGTTCCGTTGCTGCTGTCGGTTAATGTCGCGTTGGGCGGCATGTCATAAGCGGCCAGCGTCGGTATTACTCCATCCGGATCGGTTGCGCTGATATTAAACTGAAGAACCTGATTCTCATCTAATGTTCGCGGTGTGGTAATTTCCGCTAAAACCGGCGAAAGGTTAACTTCATTTACAGTAATATCGACCAACTCCGAATCGGCCAGGGCGCCATCGCTGGTGATAAACAGCACCTGATAAAAGCCGCTCTGGGTATAGTCCGGATCGAACGTGAATAGACCATGACCATTGCCGCTATCAATGAAAACGGCGTTGAACGCAGGGACACCTGAAGCTGTGAGTGTCAGGGGCGTATTATCGAAATCCGAAGATACTACATGTAAACTTAAGTGATCACCCTCGCCGATAGTCTGCGTTCCCAACGGGTCGAGCACCGGGGCAATATTAACATTGCTTACTACGATATCGGTAAAAGCCGTATCGGCTAAGGAGCCATCGCTGGCTATGAATCTTACAATATAAACGCCTGATTGGGTGAAATCGGGATCGAACACGAAAAGGCCATGGCCGTTACCGCTATCGGAATAGGTCGCGTTGACGGGAAGGTTTTCCACAGTCAGAATAATCGATTCGGAATCCGGCTCGGTGGCTAAAGTCACGAATTCAAGATGCTGGCCTTCGTTTAAAGCTTTTGACCCGATATGATTGAAAACCGGGGCTCTATTAGTATTGATAACATCAATCTGGACCAATTCCGAATCGGCGAATTCGCCATCGGAGACAATAAAACGGACCGGATAACCGCCGGCTTGAAAATATCCGGGATTGAAAGTAAATACGCAATTGCCGTTGCCGGAATCGACATAAGAAGCATTGGCTGGAATACCCTCTATAATATAGATTAAAGAATCAGCCTCATTATCGGAACTGGAAACCAGCAAAACCAGCGATGCCCCCTCATTAACCGATTGCGGGCCAATTGGGCTTAAAATCGGCGGGGTGTTATAGTGATTGACAGTCACATCCATTGAAACCGTATCCGCCAGATCGCCGTCATTGGCGATAAATTTAATCGAGTACGTTCCTTCTTGAGTATAATCAGGATTAAATTCGAACAATCCATGGCCATTGCCGCTGTCTTCAAACGAACAATTGGCCGGGAAATCAAACATTGAAAGAGTTAATATATCGCCATCGAAATCCGAAGCCGTTATTATCACTTCCAGATTTCCACCTTCATCGACAATTTGAGAACCGATTGTGTTTATAACAGGCGCCAGGTTGACATGATTGACGGTAATATCTACCAGTAAGGTATCGGCCAGAGAACCATCGCCGGCGATAAACCTTATCGAATAATCATCGCTTTGCGTGTAATCAGGGCTGAAACTGAACCAGCCATGCCCGTTGCTGCTATCGGTGAACGCGGCATTGGCCGGTAAATCTTCGGCGGTTAAAGTTGGAATAGTGCCGTCAACATCCGAGGCGATCAAGCCAAAACCGAGCGTTTGGCCCTCATCGACAACCTGCGGTCCTACCGGATCGATAATCGGCGGAGCGTTGATATTATTTACGGTTATTTGAAGATAGCCGGTATCGGCCAATGCGCCATCGGATACTATGACTTGTACATTATAATCACCCGCCTGGGTATAACTCGGATCGAAAACAAATAAACCGCTGCCATTGCCGTTATCAGTAAAATCGCTGTTTATTGGATTACCGGATATCGATAAGGTCAGCGCGTCATTATCAAAATCGGAAGCGGTTATCAGGTATTCCAGATGGCTATTTTCATCAATAACTTGCGCGGTAACAGGATCCAGCACGGGAGCCAGGTTAATATGATTAACGGTGATATCCACAAAGCCGGTGTCAGCAAGTTCGCCATCGCTTGCGATAAACCTGATAGCGTAATTGCCGCTCTGGGTATAATCCGGGTCGAAAGTGAAAATACCATGGCCATTGCCGCTATCGGTGAATGCCGAATTAGCCTGCATATTGCTTGCCATCAATGTTAATGCATCATTATTTATATCTGAAGATGATATCGCAAATTCAAGATGTTGGCCTTCATCAACAGTCTGCGGAGCCACGGCATTAAGAACCGGCGCTATATTTACCCGGTTAACGGTGATGTTTGCCGAAACAGTATCAGCCAATAAACCATCATTAACTATAAAACGAACAGTGTAGAATCCGTGCTGAGTATATCCCGGATCAAACGTAAACAAGCCATGACCGTTGCCGCTGTCGGTGAACGCGGCGTTGGTCGGTAGATTCTCGGCGGTCAATGTCAAAGCGTCCAAATCGAAATCGGATGAGGTTACTACAAATTCAAGATGACCGCCCTCATCGATTACCTGCGAACCAATAGCATCCAAAACCGGAGCCTGGTTTACGTTATTTATGGTGATATCGACAAGTTCGGTGTCAGCCAACGTACCATCGCTGACAATGAACCTGACCGATTCAGGACCGGACTGGGTGTAATCCGGATCAAACGTAAACAAGCCATGACCGTTGCCGCTGTCGGTGAACGCGGCGTT
>CAZFSN010000024.1:16892-22661 GCA_964521815.1 uncultured Ignavibacteria bacterium
TCTCGGCGGTCAATGTCAAAGCGTCCAAATCGAAATCGGATGAGGTTACTACAAACTCAAGATGACTGCCCTCATCGACCGACTGCGCGCCAATTAAATCCAAAACCGGAGCATTATTTTGAGCAACAGCGAATTGACAGAACGCCGTAATAAACAAACCTGTCCATAATAAAATAGACTTTATCTTCATTTCAGCCTCTCTTTAGCCCATTTCCCAACTAAAAAGTATATCTGGGAAAAGTGAAGCTTAGCTTACTTCACCAGCAACATCTTCATTGTTCTATCAAAATTCTCCGCTTGAAAACGGTAGAAGTATATTCCCGAAGTCACCATATCGCCGCCCGAATTAGAACCATCCCATATTAGCTGATGACTCCCTGCTTCCAGATAGCCGACATACAGCTCTTTCACATTCTGGCCTAGAACGTTATAAATATCCATTCTGACCATCGAACTGTAAGGCATATCAAAGGAGATTAAGGTTCTTATATTGAACGGATTTGGGTAATTTTGATTCAATTGAAACGTTTCAGGCAATTCTCCCAAAACTTCAACATTCAACTTATAGGCATCTATAGTTACAATCTCGAAATCGACAAGTTTAAGGGCGTTTGAAAGCTTATCAGCGCTGTTCTTGATATCGATATCCAGGGTAACAAGCTCGCCGGCCGCGGGCCCGAATTCATCCAGGCTGAAATCATAAATTACGCCTTTAATCTGATTACCGGTATCATTATAATCCAGAACCAAATCAGACACCATATTGCCGGCAGTTATACCATTGATTATAATCTGTGACGGATCGTAATCGACAGTGAACTGAACGCCGCCGGCTTGCGTGTTCAAATCCAGCCAGAGCGGCACCTCGCCATGATATCCGGGATAAACATTTTCCTTGACCAATTCGACTGTTCCGGCGTCTTTCATAAGGGGCGGAGGGCCAAAAGGCCTGCCCAATATGCGGTATAGAATCCCCTGAAGATCGCTTATCCGAACATCGCCATCGCGGTTGAAATCGGCGGCATCCTTGGCCCTGATATTCATCGACAATCGGCCGATCATGTTTGCGATTACGGCCACGCAATCACCGACATTTATCACTCCATCGAGATTGGCGTCGCCTAAAATATCCACCGTGAAAGTGCCATTCTCGAAATATAGCTCTATTGTAGTCCCGGCCGAGTCGTGGACAGTCGTAGCGGAATCGAATGAAATCGGAGAGGGCCCGGCATCAGCGTGTAAATCGACATCTACATTGAACGTAACAATCGGGCCTGTACCGGCGCCGATTGTTTCGAGATTCATCGGCAAAATGATAACCCGGTATCGACCGTTCGTCATCAGAGTATCGAGCATTTCAAAATCGTATGCCCGAGCCGAATCCGATACTACATTGTGAATTTCCAATATCTCGGGATCGAAGAGGAGATCGAATTGCAGCCCATAAACCGGTAAAGGGTTCCTTAAGTTTACCAGGAAATCCCTGCCAATAGAACCAGGCAGCGCTCCCTGTTTTGGCGCGACCTCGATAATATCGTTGATGGCATCAATAACGGTTATGGCAACCTGCGAATGGGTAGTATTGCCGGAGTTATCCGAGGCGGAAAAAGTGACGGTATACGTGTTGGGTCCCTGAGTATAATCCGGGTCGAAATAAAAGGTATCAGAGACAACCCCATAGCCGGCTTTTCCCCTGAACGAGCTATTAGCAGGCAGATTACTCGCCGAAAGAGTCACATATTCATTTTCAGGATCAGACGCGCTGACAACGAATTCAAGATGGTCGCCCTCGGCAACCTCCTGACTGCCGGGGGTGCTTATTGTCGGCGCAGGATTTTGAGTTCCGCCTACATTTATCACCACCGTCGATTGTGTCGGCGTGCTGGCATTATCATTGGCGATAAATACTACCTCGTAAGAGGTATTATCCTGAGAACTTTGAGGCGTAAACCTGAAAGTACCGGTGACACTGCCGGCTTGATGGACGGTGGGAAAAGTGGCATTGGCAGGCAAGCCGGTAGCGCTTAAATATATCACATGGTTATCCGGCTGCACCGCGGTTACATCAAATGTCAATTGTACTCCCACCTGGGCGCTTCTGGGCGAAACCAATGGCGGATCAAAAGTCGGCGGATCATTACCCCCGGTTATTTGAAGGTAGCCATCGACGGTTACGGGAAAATACATTTCTGTGCCATGCCAGTTAGTTATGGCATTATCACCGTCCTCTTGATCGTAAAAGGCGATAGGATGATTGCCATTCGAATTGCCGACAATCGCGAATTTAACCTCGGCTACATTACCACTACCCTGCGCCAGGGGCTGATGCCGGAATAAGTCATAGCCGATAATCCGGGCGTAGCCCTGGGTGCTGGCCGAACCGGTGATGGTCCAATACTGAACCTGGTTGGGGGGAATGGGTAATGTTCTTCCTGTCGGATAAATTCCCCATACCATATACATGGAATCACCGACCGGATCATATTGTTCATATTGCGCCACCCTCATAATATTATAATCAAAACTCAAAACGACAATAAAACCGCCGACCGTATCGGAATGATTGGCCAGATTAACAAAGATGCTGACCGTATCACCCGGTTGGCCGGAATTGGACACGACTTTTAAAGTATCCACGTTCTGCGCGAAAGCGCCTGATATCAAAAGGCCACCAAAGAATATCGCCGCCAGGAAATATCCGAGTACTATACCGGGCTTTTTGTATTCTTTTTTATACATCACAGGCCCCATCTATTTTAACAATATCATTTTTTTGGTTAACACCGACTCATTTTCGAAAAACAAAGCATAGCTATAAACGCCCGAAGCTACCTCCTCACCATAGTAGTCGCGTCCATCCCATGAAGTTGTATGTTGGCCGGGAGATAATACTCCCAGATCGATGGTTTTTATTCTGCTGCCTAAAATATTATAAATCTCCAAAGTCGTCGTTCCATATTCGACCTGGTCAAATGAAATCGACGTTATGTTATTAAATGGATTGGGATAATTGTAAAGAAACCGTACCCTTTCAGGCAAAATATCCGCCTGATCGATATCTGTCGACGACAATATCTCAAGTTCACCATCTACCATGACCGGAATAATAGTCACGGCATCGGTATCCGATAATTGATTTTCATAAGTATGATAACCGGCGTCTTCAAACTCAAGAGAGATGACGCCCGGTTCGGCGTTCTCCAAAACATTAAAATCGACCTCCACGATGTCGCCTGAGCCAATACCGATCCTGTGAAGGAAAAACGAGGATCCGAAAATCCGCAGCGCTCCTGGATTGGTCGTGTCCGCGCCAAAAATATCCATCATTACGGAACGATCAGTTAAATTTATAGAATTGACATCCAGGGCGCTTGCATCATATGTAAATCTAACTGAAAACGCGGCGACAACAAAAGTGTTCACCAGGTCTATACTAATACTCACAACTTCTCCTGGCCTGCCCGAACCACTTACAATTTTTAAACTATCAACATAAGAAGGCACTTGGGCTTTTGTTTCCAAACCCAAGGCCAATATAATCAATAAAATAAAAAAAACAAGCCTAATATGCTTCAATTTGTCCCTCATTTAATCAAATTCATTTTCTTCGTAACCGCGTCATTATTAAGAGTTAATCTGTATAAATAAATTCCCGAAGACACTTGATTGCCATTATCCGAAAGACCATTCCAAATAATGCTGTGATTTCCCGCGCCAAGGTATTCATCCAGTAATTGGCAAACTTTTCGGCCCTGGATATCATATATTTCCAGATTTACGTACCCCTCGGTCGATATAGTGAAACTTATCGTAGTCGAGGCATTAAAAGGATTGGGAAAATTGTTCTTTAATTCAAACGATTGCGGAATCGTGATATCGCTGTCAATATCCACCGGTTCCCCAATTATTATCTGCCCATCGATCGTAGTCGGTTCCAAAACAATATTGCCGGTTGAGTCTGTTATAGCATTATCATAGCTTTCTTCCGCGTAAAACATTATGGGCAAAGTCGTCCCAATCGCTATCTCTTCGCTAATAGCAATTTTAAAAGATGCCAATTCATGCGTACCTATCGGCAGAGGGGAAGCATGGCGGGGAGGGATGCTGGCAATACCGATAATGCCCACCTTCCCGGCCGAAAATGGAACAAAATTTATATAGTTGAAATAATAAACATCCGTGCCCCTGTCGGCGCTTATGAACTGCGCTTGAAAAGAATCAGGCATAACGATTACCGCCCTGAAGCCTCCTACACAAAATGATTGATTATTAAGAAGCAACTCGATTGTTGTTGTATCACCGGGCATACACCTGGAGTTCGTTAATAGAAAACTATCTAATTCTTGAGCGTAAATCGAGTGAGAGAAAATTATGGCGGCCGTAAAAACCAAATAAATCACTACATTTCTCATATTTCCCCCGAAATATTAACATTTCATTCAATATCAAATACGCAAATTACATGCCGCCTTTCTTGTTAGATTTAATATACATAAATAATAACATAATTATATAAATCCCATTATATTAGCTATCTTAAATAAGGTTTCCATTGATTTCAGGTTGCACTGTTTTACACACTTTCTGCAAACTTCCCTTTTCGTATTAAATGGTAAGAGGAGCGAAGGCTCCTCTTACCATAAGATCCAAGTAAAAATCGCCGCTAAAGTTTCTTACTTCAGCAGTGTCATCTTCATGGTTCTGTTGAAATTGTCGGCGGTGACTCTGTAGAAATAGACACCACTGGCAACATCACTGGCATCCCAAACAACCGAATGCACGCCAGCATCGAGATTAGGTAAATTAATGGCTTTCACCAACTGGCCGGCAACATTGTAGATGTTGATGGCTACGTCGGAGCTAACCGGTAATTCTAATTTGAAGCTGGTTTTAGCATTGAACGGATTCGGATAGTTCTGAGAAACGGCAAATTCTGTCGGCAGAGCAGCCTCATACGAGACATTGCCTTTCAACATAGCGCCGCGATTATCAGACACCGAAACATCGCCAAAGCTGATAGCGCCTTCGGAGAGGACAGGAACCGTGAACAGGACGTTGGTGCCGGGATTAAGGGAAGTTGTTCCCTTATAGACCAATACGGTCATCACGTCGCCATTGTCTCTGTAATCGATGTTCATGCCATCGACGGTAGGAACACCAAGTTCAACACCGGTATGATTGATTGACACCAGAGCGCCGCCAACACTGGCTTGTGAACTTACGGTAATATCAACATTACCATAAGCATCAGCCGGCATGGCAATCGTGGCAACCACATCAAGCGGAGCAACTTTGCCGCTCAAACCTTCGATCATGAAAATAAGGTCAGCAATCGTGGCCTGCAGACCGTCACCATTCGCGTCAGAAGCATACATCTGACGGAGCGTGAACGGGAAGCCGACAGGATCGATTAAGTGATTGGCCAATAAAACGACATCTCCTACTTCGTTCGCACGACCGTTCAGGTTAAGATCTCCGACAAGGACATTATGAACATCAAGGAACTTGATGTTGCCGCATTCCATTGTCAGCAACATGGTTCCATACTCAGAGCTATCCGGAGGAACATCACAGCCGTCATTTATCCAGATGTAATAACCTTCCTTATCGGATACCGTATTGTAGTCATAATTGTCCTCGCCAGGTCCATCATACATGAAGCAGACAGGCGTGCAGAAGTTGGTCGGATACTGGAATGCCGGGGATAACAGGAATTTCATCCTGAATATCCAGGCTTCCGGATCGAGATCGCAGATATCGGGTACTTGA
>CAZFSN010000025.1:0-22473 GCA_964521815.1 uncultured Ignavibacteria bacterium
ATATTGGCTTCCTTTGTCGTTGAACTGTCCTTTGGGGTCTGTGGGGTCTATTTGATACCAGAAAATCTCAAGAAGTTCGGGATATGAAATTTGTGTTGCGTCGTATGTAATCTGTGCTACTTCTCTGTATCCTGTTGTCCCGGAACTCACGTCTTTATATGTAGGATTATCTGTAGTCCCACCCATATAGCCAGCTTGAACGTCTATGACTCCCGGTACGGCTTTGGCGAGCTTTTGCAATTCACTTTTTTGATGTTCTAACCGCTTGATAAATTTGTTAATCAGGATAGTAACATTTCCGTTATCGCTGGATACCTCGATATCAAGGTTCTTGTCCGCTAAAGCTTCGCCAACTGTGGAAGCCAACAGGAAATCCGCCATCGCCTGCTTAGATTCCGGTGTAGTTAGTAGGGCATCCTTTTGGGCGTTTTTAATAATAATATCCACCGCCTGGTCAATGGAGCTCGTTTGCATCGGAATTATGATATCATAAAGCTCCTCATCCCAGGGACTTAACCCGTTTATGTATTGCGACCACTGGAAACTGTCGTTATCGAATTTCCTGATTAAATTATCCGCTTCCTTCTCGGATATCCCCTCGGTTTTTAAGGCCATGTTCACTCGGTATTTATGGTCGGCGATGATGCACACTTTAAGCACATGGGAAATATTATCCGGCAACAGGAAAGTCTTAAAGCCATGAATCACCAAATTATCGTTCTGCGCGGTTTCGGCCAGAGTTGTTTTCAGGTAAGCGATGAAATGTTCTTTCTCATGAGTCAGTTTGTTGAAAAATGGCGTGGGACCGTGCATTACCTTGACCAGTTTTTCGACTGGAATATTGTGCTTTTGGGCGGTGATTTCCAGAAGCTCATTGCCGGCATACTTATAACTCAATTTATCGGCTCCAAGCCTGGCGATTTCTTCTCCCTGGCAATATGATCCGCTGTAGATTGCAATTATAGCCATCGACGGCTCCTTCGCGTAAATTTCCCTATGTCGCTGAAATAATACTAAAAATGAAAAAAAAGCGCAATCTTAATGATAGCGAATTTTATTTGATATCGAGCCAGTGGCGCGAATTCATGATTGTCTTTATTCGAGCAAACAATAAAGACCCCGTTTACGGATGATGTCTAAACAGAGATGCAGGCGCAGCCCGTAAACGGGGAATAGTTCTTTAAATTGTTAGCGGTGCCTAACGATCTAATCTAAGCAGGCTATCGGATTCTGACAATTTTCATGCCAGTCATGGTTTTGTCCTGTCTTCAGTCCGATTCAGAGAGAAATTAATGGTAGCCCAGCCCCCCTCTCTCTGGGCAATTTATCGATCGGCCGCATTGCTCTATTTATTAATTATTTCTCGATGTTTCATTTTTAAACGTTTCGGCTAATCCCGGAGAATCTAAAAGTTCGGTCGAACTAATTATCACCTCGATAATTATAGGTTTTACCGCCCTGTTATAAATCTATCTTAATACAGATGAATCTTCAATTAACAAGACAGATGTTTCTTGAAAACTTTGGTTTTCGCGTTCAAATCGGTTTTCTCATAAAATTTGTCCAACAACAAGATGTCAAAAATATTCAGACTTTTAGCTTTACAATAATTGCCTGCTCTAATATAATAGGTCGGCTTGGCTGTCGCGTAGGTATTGATCTGTGAGCTGGTTTTAGCTGCAGGGCTGGAGGAATTTTAGATGTGGAAGAAATACCGAATTGGATTATCATCGATTTTATTGCTAAATATATTGCTTGTCGGTTGCGCCAAAAAGCCGGCCGCTATAAAAGGTACGGTCACCGATGAGGATGGCAATCCCCTGGCCGGGGCCGCTGTTTTTTCTGTTCCGCAGAGGTATAGCACTCTGACCGATACTTTAGGTCAGTTCTCTATCGATGGGGTTGAATCCGGCCAATATTCCCTTCTGGCCAAGCTGGGGGATGACTCCACTATGACGAATATCGGTTTAGTAGAGCCAGGTCAGGTTCTGGTAACCACTATTGAAATTCGCATAGCTCCGCCTCCGCCGCCGCCACCTCCGCCGGAAAAACCTAAAGAGGAACAAAAACCGGCGCCGAAACCCAAAGTCGAAAAGGAAGCCGAGTTCGTCGACCCGGTCCTGAAAAGCGGTGATAAGGTTTTGCTTTTAGCCGATAAAACGTTTTTCAAACAATTCGAGGTTGAATCATCCGATGATCTGGTCTGGGAATTGAAAGAGACTTCCACCTCCAAACTTAAATTCAAAGGCGGCCGGATGTATGAGGGCTATTTCTCCGGCCCGTCATCCGAATATTTCGAAACCGCCGCCCGCAGATGTGTCTATGATGACAAGCTCTGGATTTATACTCATGGCCCGGAGCAAACGCCGCCCGAGGGCCGTGAAGTTTATATAACTATTCCCCTGGGCCTGCCTGCTAATGTCGATATCGATTCGATGATAGTGTTCTATGGTTTCCCTAAATTTCCCGCCGATGCCTCGCCCGGTTCGGTCAGGTTCAGAATGGTCGGCGAAACTGCCAACGGCGGCATATCTATTCTACTTGATTGGGAAAAAATCGATCATTCAACAAACGGCAGCTTTTTCAAAAAAGCGATTCCCACGCTGGGCGATAATCGCAAAATTCAGTACGTCTCACTGGAGATTAACTCCGATGGCGACGCGAAATGGGACGCATTCCTGATAAGACCGCTGGTGTATTACAGCGTGAAATAGGATTTCATCTTTTGGGCGACCAGTACTTTATAAGGGCCGATGAACAATAAGCGGCGCCATCTGCTACGAATCATTAATAAATTCCCCGCATAAAAAAACCGCCCAAAAGTTTTTTGGGCGGTCGATAACAATCATCAAAAATCAGAAATCGTATCTCAATCCCAAACTGCTGCCAATTTCATAGGGATCATCCCATCTGTTCCAATTAAAGATATATGAAAATCTATTCTCCCAGAATAGATCTACATGATTTATTATATTGCCGTCGAAGCCCAATAATAAAAATGTTTGGCCTTTGGTCTCGAGATATCTATCGATCATTTGAATTGAGTATAGTCCGGTTAGAGGATTTTGCTTGGCTTCCTCGCGGCTTTCCTGGAAGAAATAAAAGCCGCCTCCCAGACCCGTATAAAGATTAATCCGGTTGTCGGACAGGAGACTTAAAACTCTGTATCTTCCTAACAGCGAAAACCTTAATCCCTCCTGATTGATATCGGCATCAGATTTATAAATATTCGGATTACCCTGATCGTGCAATTGCTTCATTAGAGGATCTTCGAGAGCATAGGATCTCCACCACTTGGCGATCTCAAAACCAATATCATATTTGCCGCCGGGCAGACCGAAAGTGATCATAGCCGCTCCGCCGAATCCTATACTGTTATCATCGCTGGGTTTTGCGGCCAAGCCCTGGAGAGATGTTCTAATATTCCAATATTCCTGACTTGAAGCCATAGTGGTCAATGCCAGCATTAGTGCAATAACGAATAAAGCCTTTCTCATCCTTCTTCTCCTTTGCCGTTATTCAAATATCACTGGGCCATAATATAAATATTATTTTCTTAAAGGGCAAGATGCTATATGTTTTTTTATAAAATATTTATTGCCCCAAAATTTGAGCTAAAATCGCCTCCAATGCTTACTTATTGCCGGTGATAACTTTCTTATCCCGGCCAAAAAGCTTTATGAAAAACAACCGCCAGACTCCCCAAATAGCCTCATAGACGATTTTCCTCGACATTTTGGAGGTACCTTCCTGACGGTCGTTGAATATTATCGGAATTTCCTTTATTTTAAAGCCGGCCCGCCAGATATAGAAATTCATCTCGACCTGAAAGCAGTAGCCATTGGATTTAATCTTGTTCAGATTCAACGCTTCCAGGGTTTCGCGCCGGAAGCACTTAAACCCGCCGGTCGGGTCTAATACCGGTAAGCCGGTAATCCAGCGCACATATATTGAGGCAAAATATGAGAGCAAAAGCCTGGACATCGGCCAATTTACTATACTAATACCATTAACATAACGTGAGCCGATAACCAGGTCGGCATCGGCTATAGCGGCTCTGAAATGCTTGATGTTATTAGGATCATGCGAAAAATCAGCATCCATTTCCATCAAATAGCCAATTTGCGGCAAAGTTAAACCGTATTTGAAGCCATCAATATAGGCCGTGCCTAATCCCATCTTGCCGGGACGTCTTAAAAGGTGCACCCGGCTATTCGTGCTTTTTATAGTTGCTACAATGTCACCGGTTCCGTCGGGAGAGTTGTCATCGATTATCAGAATCTCCACATCCTCACCCTGCCCCAAAACGGCGTCAACGATCTGGCGGATATTGTCTTTTTCGTTGTAAGTTGGTATGCATACCAAAATGTTTTTCATCGGTACCTCGGCGAAAATATATAATGAACTGCCCCAAATATAATCAAAAGCCAATAACTAATCAACCTGTCAGCAATAACAATGGCGGCCGCCTGCTCTCTGGAAAATCCGGCCGGGATCAGGACGGCGAACATCAGAAGCTCAACCAATCCCAGCCCGGCGGGTGTAAGCGGCAGTGTCATAATAATCAGGGCCGCCTGTGAGATAAATATCGCCATCAGTATATCTATTGGACAGCCCAGAGCCCAGGCTACAAAATAAAGCCGGGCCGCCTCGGACAGCCAGATAATGAAACTTTCGGCCAGTATTTTAGGGATTCGGCCGGGCGATCTGAATAAACCTTGCCTGAATAAATCATAATAATTGCTGAACCTGGCCGGAATAAAACGATTGAGCCACTTCGCCCGCCAGGAGATTATGACAAACAGCACGACTATAGCGCCAAAAACCAGCAAGCCAGTTATTATATATTTTTTTATTTCCGGCGCCGTTATTTTGTCCAGATAAAATAAACCGCCGCTCAGCACCAACAACGCAATGGCCGCCAGATCGAACACTTTTTCGGAAAACAAGACGCCAAAAGACAATGAAATCGACACGTTTCTTTTCTTTTTCAAAAGATAGGCGCGGTATATATCGCCGATTCTCGCCGGTAATATTGAATTTACGAACAGGGCCTGATAAAAAATTCTGGTCAATTCGGTCGTTGGCAAATCGATATTCGATTCGATCAGCAGTTCATGCCAGCGGTACCCTCTCAAAGGCAGGAATCCGTAAAATACCGCGATTGCCATTATCAGGAAAAGAGGGGTCGCGTGCGAAAGAATACCGATAACCTGGCTAAAATCGAATCTGGTTAAAAATATGTAGATTACCACGGCGGCGGCAATAAATGCCAAAAGAGTATTGAATCGGAAAAAACTTTTTTTAATATCGACTTTTTTTTCTTCGAGGTCATTAACCATTACAAAAGGCCTCGCCAATTATTTTTCTAATTAAAATATCAAGAACAAGATCGCCGCCCTGACAAACAGTGTTTAAGTTTATCAGGTGATTTGGTTCCATAGCTGTCTATAATAATAAAAATTGTTATGTCTGTAAATTTAAAAAGTCAAATTCATCGATCTACACGATGTTTCTAAAACTTACTCGATTATGGCCGAACTGTTATATATATGGCGGAAATAGCTGATCCTGTAACATCTGGAAATATGGCTATTCGTAAAAGTCTCAATAGATTGGGCAACATTTTCGCCGTTTGGAAGGTTAAAGTATTATACATACGATGGCATGCCATCGGCAGATTGAATAATTTTGAAGATTTTTTCGATATTTGGTGGATGGCTTTACTTAAATTGGCTTATGATTTCCGATTCAGGGTCGATTTCAAGCCGCAAATATGCTCGAAATTAAAGAAAATGACGGAAAATAATCCGAACAGACAGTCGTTTAGAGTAAAGGATTGTACTCTCATAGTCAGGATGGGCGGAGTCGAGCCGGCTTTAAACTTACGGGAGTTTGGCGAACGCATAAAAATCTGTCCGCCCGAATGTCTTTACCATCATTTCAACGAGACCTTGATCCGGCCGAGTTTTGATTATCCGGGGTTCCGCAATGATTTCGCGGTCTGGTGTTTTCAAAGCTTGCGCGATAGAGTGCTGGCCGAACGGTTAGGCATCATAAATCCTCACGCTTTTCCCGATCTTGAAGAGTTAAGAGCCAAATTAATTGATATAATCAGCGAACGCCTGGATGAGGTGCATTATATTCCCTGGGTCGAAAAGAGCGATGCATTTAGATTTTTAAGGGCCGCCACGATTGTTTTCGACACCGGCGTCGACCTTCACGATTTTAAAGATTTCATAGACCAACTGCCTAATATGAGCACCAGTAGCATATATTATCATTTTATCGAAGCGCGCCGCCGTACCGAGGATAAAACCGATGATTTCACCGCCTGGATGAAAAAACTGGAGGAGACGCCCGAATCGCTGATTAAAGCCCTGGAAAATATCGACTTCTATTTTTTAAATTTGACCGAACTTAAAAACACCCTAATTCACGTCGCCAAACACTTTAAAGAAGCAGCGGACAATTATGCCTAGCTCTATTCAAGAATACGAACAGGTCGTCGGGCGCGCGCCGATATCGCAATTGTATCAATTAGCGGAACGCTTAAAAAACGCGACCGTGGTGCATGTCAATTCCACCAAAGAGGGCGGCGGTGTTGCTGAAATCCTGAACTGGCTGATTCCTATGATGAATGAACTGGGACTTAAAGCATCATGGGAGGTAATTCAGGGTCGGGATGATTATTTTAAAACCACCAAGGCCTTTCATAACGGTTTGCAGGGTAATGCCATACATTTGACAAAATCGATGATGGGCGCCTATGAGGATACCGTAGCGGAAAACGCGGCCAAATTGCGGCCAATCCTCGAAGAGGCTGATTTCGTGTTTATTCATGATCCTCAGCCGGCAGCGCTTTTACAACATTGCCCCAATAGAAAAGGCAAATGGATCTGGCGCTGCCATATTGATGCCAGTCATCCGTTTCGCGAAGTCTGGCAGTACATAAAAGGCAAAGTTTCCGCTTATGATGCCAGTGTATTTTCGATGGCGGATTTTGCTCAACCGTTGCCGAACCCTCAGTTTTTAATTGCGCCAAGTATCGATCCTTTAAGCCCGAAAAACTATAATTTGCCGAAAATAAAAATTGAGCATACGCTTGATAAGTACAATATCCCATCAAACAAGCCGATTATCACCCAGGTTTCGCGTTTCGATAGGTTCAAAGACCCGGTAGGGGTAATACAGGCATTCAAGATGATTGAGGAAGGGATTTCGGCGACCCTGATTTTAGCCGGCGGTGGGGCTACCGATGACCCTGAAGGGGCGGCCGTGCTAGAGGAAGTAAAGGAAGCCGCCGAAGGAAATGAAAATATTCATATATTATTTTTACCGCCCGATGCTCACAAAACGATAAACGCCCTGCAACGGGCCTCTACTATTGTCGTTCAGAAATCGCTTCAGGAAGGTTTCGGCCTGACAGTCACCGAGGCTCTCTGGAAAAGCAAACCCGTAATCGGCGGCAATGTCGGCGGCATACGCCGTCAGGTGCATAATTACCATACCGGCTTTTTAGTGGATACGCCCGAAGGCATGGCCTTGCGGGTCAGATACTTATTAAGACGCCCCGAGCAAATGAAAGCTATGGGTCGAACCGCCAGACAATTTGTCAGAGAGAATTTCCTCCTGACCCGGCATCTCCGGGAATACCTGACTTTAATGTTGGGACTTAAAAACGGTTTGAGTAATCATCTAATGGCAGATTAATAAGCTTGGCTATGGAAGTATTAAAACCCGGATTTAACCTCGATACTTTTTTCTCCTCGCTGGCCGTAACTAAAAACCGGGCGTTACTTCTTGATTATGACGGCACTTTGGCCCCGTTTAAAGTAAATCGTACTAAAGCCTTACCATACCCGGGCATAACTGATATTTTAGATAGAATAATAGAAGTGGATAATTGCCGGCTCGCGATCATAAGCGGTCGGCCGGTGAATGAAGTCACATCTCTTCTAAACTTAAAGCGGATGCCGGAAATCTGGGGTTCGCATGGCTGGGAACGGCTTTTGCCTAATGGCGATTATCAGGCTTTGAAGCTTGATATCAAGATGGAAAACGGCCTTAAGCAAGCCGGGGAGTGGGCAATTCGAAGCGAATTCAAGGACCATATAGATTCTAAACACGGGTGCCTGGCTCTGCATTGGCGTGGATTAGACGACGCAACGGCTGAAAAAATAAAGCATTCAGCCCTTGAAAAGTGGAACCCAATCGCCGAAGACTCCGGATTAATTATAGCGGAATTTGACGGTGGCATAGAAATTAGAGCCCCCGGCAGGAACAAAGGAACCGCGGTAAATACCATCAAATCGGAAATAGGTCCAGGGATTATTGCCTATTTAGGCGATGACATGACCGACGAAGATGCCTTTAACGCGTTGGATGACATGGGATTAGGTGTTCTGGTGGGTGAACGCCTTCGGCCCAGCAAAGCTGATTTATGGTTGACTCCGCCCGATGAATTAATTACCTTTCTACAACGATGGCTTAAAACGTTATCAGAGAGTGTGTGATTCAAACCGATTATTTGTCGCGGGAATTTCAAAAGTCAGGGTAAGAAGATGTTCGATCAGGAAAGACCTCAAAGATTACTCATAGTCTCCAACCGCTTGCCGATTGTCATCGACCGTGATGAGGATAAATGGGATATTCGGCCGGGTACCGGCGGACTGGTAACGGCTCTGGCGCCTATAATGAATAAAAACCGGGGTTTATGGATCGGCTGGCCCGGCAGCGCCGAAAATATTCCCTATGCCAGCCTGCTCGATCAATTCAGCCGAGACTATTTTTATGAATTGAAGCCCGTTTTGTTAAATCAGGACGAACTGGAAAAATATTATTATGGTTTTGCCAATGAGACAATCTGGCCGCTTTTTCATGATTTGTTGAGTTATTGCAAATTTTCTAAAGAAGACTGGCTGACTTATAAAAGCGTGAACAGGAAATTCGCCGAAACGATTGCCGCCTCCGCCAGGCCGGATGATTTTATCTGGATACATGATTACCATCTGATTCTGGTCGGCTATTATCTTAAACAGATGGATGCCAATCATAGATTGGCTTATTTTCTTCATATCCCTTTTCCCGCCTATGACCTGTTCCGGCGTTTGCCCTGGAGGAATGAGTTGATTAAGGGTTTAATGGCTTACGATTTGCTGGGCTTCCAGACATTAAGAGACAGGCGCAATTTTGTTCATTGTGTCAGAAGCGTATTTCCCGGTGTAAGAATCGAGATCAGAAGGCGGTATACGCTTATTGATAATGGTGAGAAGACAATCAAAGCCGGTAATTTTCCGATAAGCATAGATTTTAATGAATTTAACGATATGGCCAAAACCAAAGAAATTGCCGATGAGGCCTGGTATTTCCATGAAAAATTCAATTCCAAGCGACTGATCCTGGGGGTTGACCGGCTTGATTATACCAAAGGTATCCCCGAAAGACTTTTGGCATTCGAACGGGCTCTGGAAAAATATCCCGAACTACACGAAGAGATTAGTTTATTCCAGCTTCTCATCCCCAGCCGCACGCCGGTGCCGGAATATCAGCATCTCAAGGAACAACTCGATACGTTGGTGGGAAGAATAAACGGCCGTTTTTCCAGTCCGGGCTGGACCCCTATTCATTACATGTTCCGCACTCTTGACCGGAAAAAATTAATCGGCGTGTATCGGGCTTGCGAGATAGCCCTCATAACGCCGCTTCGGGATGGCATGAACCTGGTCGCCAAAGAATATTGCGCCAGTTCGGTGGATAACGAGGGCGTCCTCATACTTAGCGAATTCGCCGGCGCCGCCGACCAGCTTAAGGGCGGGGCGATTATCGCTAATCCTTATGATGTTGAACGGATGGCGGATGTTATCTATCAGGCTTTTAAAATGCCGCCGGAAGAACGTAAAGCCAGGATGATAAAGATGAGAGCCGAGATCAAGCGCACCGATGTCCATACCTGGGTGAAATGGTTTATAGAATCGTTTAAGAATTGGAACTTCAATCATGATCGCGAAATCGTACCAACTCCCGATAGCGACTGTTTGAATCCGAGCCTGGAGTTTCAAGCGCAAAAAGCTTCGACAAACCGCGAAAACTAAACGGATCAAAAGCCGCAAGCTGTAAATTTAAAACAAGGCAAAAATGAAAATAAAATTCACCCTGTCAAGTTGGCTGATGCTGCTTCTGGCGCTTTCAATAATAGCCAATATTCATCTGATTTTCAGAGCATTGGATTACCGCCGCGGCGCGAACGAATGGCTGAGCAAATATACTCACATGGTGGCTGAATTTTCGGGCCGCGATGTATATTCTCGGGAGGATAAAGCTCTGGCCTCCGATACAATCGTGACCAACCGGATCGTATTTATCGGCACGCAAATTATCGATACCTGGAATACGGATAATGATTTTAAGGATTATGAAATAATCAAACGGGCCGTGCCCGGGCAGTATGCCGCCGGTATGCTTCTCAGGTTTAAACAGGATGTGATAGACTTAAAACCGGAAGCTGTGTTAATCGAGATCAGTTCGTACAACCTGCGGCCTCAACATACGGTCCAGGAAATCGAGGACTATGTCTCATCTATGGCCGATCTGGCCAGGATGCATGATATAATTCCGATCTTGTCAACAATGATCCCTCTGCGAAAGGGTCATGAGAAATTCGAAGATTATTCGATTATTGATAACCTGAAAGAGTATGATAGATGGTTGCTTGAATATTGCGATAAAAACAGCCTGAAATATGCCGATTTCAATCGCGTATTAGCCGATGAGAATGGAAACCTTAAAACAGAACTTTCGGCAGATCCGGTCACGCCCAATGCCGAGGGCTACCGGCTTATGTCGGAATCCTTATTGACAGTACTTAATGGCTTATGATTTAGCCCAACCGGGCATTTATAATAATGCTAAAATAAAACGGCATGTTTGTATAAATCGGGCCATGGATCGGAATGAAATATTCCTCTCCGCTATTGTACTATTTGATTCATCCTGCAACAAAGTCACGGTTGTCATTATTCGATTTTGAATCGATCACAATCTATTGTATGGTAATGTGTTACATGCGGGCGCCCGAAACGACACAGAGTTTTGGATTTATTATAAACTATAACATAAGGCCAAACAGCAGAATGTATTTTGTTAAATTATAATAAGTTAAAAACATAGACAGAACATCGATAAGGCTGAATGTCCAAATAGAATTATAATTGTTATAGATAGAACAGTATCTTTATCTATTTCTTATTTCATTCGGTAATATTCCGATGATAATAGATATGTAAATGACTATTGATGAAATGTTTTAAGCTGAAGACTAATAAAATATTAGGGATGGGGGATTATTGAAAAAGGGCAACCGGCAGGGGGCATTTCATTGAAAGCCTCTTTAAATTTAGTGCTTAAGCCAATAAATACGCAACGGCGTCTTAATAATCATACGCGCCAGAGGTCATCAATATCCTGGAGGAAAGGGTGACGAATGAGTATGCAATTAAAAACGATATTAACAAAATTACCTGTGACAATATCAGCCAAGTTAATAATCGGTATTTTATTTCTGATAGGCACGATGCTGCTGCTGATGTTCGTAATTATCCCGGCCGAAAGAGAAAAACAGGTCATAGCGGACTTTAACGCAACAGTTCAAGCTGTGGCCAATATAATCTCTCAAACGCTGAGCGTTGTTTATGAACCCGGCGCCAAAACCGCCATTGATGAAATCCTGGAAAGCATGGGGCAATATGAAAACCTGGAATTCGCGGTGGTTCATGATTCCGACGATAATTATTGCGCCGCCTACAACTTGGCCAAAGCTCAAAAAGCCGATTACACATCGATAAAAACTCCCCGCCAATTATCGGCGGATAACAAAATTTATCGGACGATCATGCCTTTAAAAAATAAAGCCGGACAAACCGGCCATCTTTATCTCGGATTTGAACTGGCCGATACGAATTTGGGGAAAGCGTCTAATATGGCGACCTTGACCTGGATTGGCGCGCTGCTTTTCGCGTTGGGTATTATCACGATAATCGTGCTGAAAATCACGATAACCGCCCCACTAAATCAAATGATCGGGGTGATTGAGAAAATTACGGATGGCAATTTTGCGGTGAGGGCCCCGGCCCCGGTCAACGATGAGATTGGGAAGCTGGCACAATCGCTGAATACTATGATCGGCCATTGGGAAAAATCACAGCATGAATGGGGTAATTTAAACGACGATTTGGAAAAGCGGGTGACCGATCGGACATTAGCGCTGGAAGATGAAATTAGCGAACGGCGGCGGGCCGAGGATGAACTAAGGCTGTTTGCTTCCAAGCTTGAACGAAGCAACCGGGAATTGGAGGATTTCGCGTTCGTAGCCTCGCACGATTTGCAGGAACCGCTAAGGAAAGTGCAGGCATTCGGCGACCGTCTGAAAGCCGCCTGCGGAGATGAGCTATCCGAAAAAGGCCGCAATTACCTTGAACGAATGCAGTCGGCGGCCGGCAGGATGCAGACATTGATTAAAGATTTGCTCACATTTTCGCGAGTCGCTTCCAAAGCCCAGCCGTTCGTGTCAGTCGATTTGAAAAATACGGCGCTTGAGGTTTTATCGGATATGGAAATATCAATCGAGCGTCTTGGCGGGCGAGTGGAAATCGGCGAGTTGCCGACAATCGAAGCTGATCCGCTGCAGATGAGACAGCTTATTCAGAATCTAATAGGCAACGGCATTAAATTCCATAAAGAGAATGAATCGCCGATAGTCAAAGTTTATAGTGAAATCGCGCGGCAACAAGGTGCCGATCAGAGCAAAGCTACATATAATCTCATTGTCGAAGATAATGGTATCGGTTTCGATGAAAAATACTGCGACAGAATATTCACCGTTTTCCAAAGATTACATGGCCGCAGTGAGTACGAAGGAACCGGCCTAGGCCTGGCGGTTTGCCGCAAGATCGTGGAACGCCACGGCGGTACGATAACCGCCAAAAGCCAACCCGGATATGGAGCCAAATTTATCGCTACTATGCCGATTACCCAGGAAAAAGAAGAGACCAAAAAGGTTAATGTCGTCAAAGATAAAATCGAACCGGAAGATGATAAAAAGAAAGAATTGGACCATAAACCTATTCAAAAAGGGATGGAAACCAGTTTCATGGTTCCCTGCCCCTAGATAATAAAAAAGGAGAAAACAATAATGGAAAACGCAGGCAAGCCAATTACGATATTACTGGCGGAGGATGATCCGGACGATCGCCTGATGGCCACCGAAGCGCTGGAAGAAAGCCGTCTGGCCAACGATTTACATATTGTGGAAAACGGCGAAGAGTTGATGGATTATTTGTACCGTCGCGGCAAATATACTAAAATGAACAGGTGGTTTCTGCCCGGGTTGATTTTGCTCGACTTGAATATGCCGAAAAAAGACGGTCGGGAAGCCCTTAAGGAGATCAAAGCTGACCCCAACCTTAAACGGATACCGATAGTAGTACTGACGACATCGGATGAGGAAGAAGACATCTTTCGGACCTATGATCTGGGCGTAAATTCTTTCATCACCAAGCCGGTCTCATTCGAATCGCTGGTGGAGATTATGAAGACCATTAAATTGTACTGGTTTGAAATAGTTGAATTGCCTCGTGAGAAAAACGGAGACATAAATGGACAACAGCATAATAAATGTGCTGTTAGTTGATGATGACGAAGATGATTATCTGATTACCAGCGATTTGATCTCGGAAATCGAGAGATCAAAATACGCGATGGAATGGGCTTCCAATTACGATGACGCCCTCAAGGCAATCACCCGTCATCAGCACGATGTGTATCTTATCGATTATCGGCTCGGGCCGAATAGCGGCCTTGATTTAATTAAAGAAGCGATCTCGACCGGCTGCCAGGCGCCGATGATTTTGCTTACCGGCCAAGGCGATTCCGAGGTCGATATCATGGCTATGGAAGCCGGCGCGATGGATTATCTGGTCAAGGGCCAGCTCGACGCCTCATCTCTGGAACGATGCATTCGGTACTCGATACAGCGCAAGCGTTCCGAGGATATCCAGAAAGCGCTGTTTAAAATCTCCGAAGCGACAAACCTTTCGAGTAATCTCGAAGAACTTCTAAAAACCATTCATCAGGTGCTTCGCACGATGATCGATACGACTAATTTTTGTGTCGCTTTATATTACGATCAAAGCGATCATTACTCGTTTCCATATATAGTCGATCAATTCAACCAGGCCAATTTGAATCCTCATCAAATGAAGAAAAGCCTGACTGATTATATCCGCAGAAACGGCGTGCCCGTGCTTATCGATAAAGACGCTCATCTCAAGCTTATTGATGACGGGGAAGTTGAGCTGATCGGCCAACTGCCGCTAATCTGTCTGGGCGTGCCGTTGAAAACGCCGCAGGCGGTGGTCGGCGTGGTGATGCTGCAAAGCTATACGAATCCGACATTGTATACGCACGCCGATCTTGACTTGCTGGCATTCGTGTCCGGCCATATCGCGATGGCAATCGAACGTAAACGCGCCGAAGAGCAAAGAAAACTTCTGCAGGAGCAATTGACCAGGGCCGAAAAAATGGAATCGCTGGGAATTCTGGCCGGCGGCGTGGCTCATGATTTAAATAATATACTCGGACCGCTCGTGGCTTATCCGGAAATAATCAAGATGAAACTTCCTGAAGACAGCCCTATTATAGGCGAAATCTCCAAGATCGAAAAATCGGCGCAAAGGGCTTCGGAGGTCGTACAGGACCTGCTGACTATGGCCAGACGGGGGCGTTATGAAATGATCCCGGTCGAAATAAACGAAATCGTAAACTCATACTTTCAGTCGCCTGATTTTCTGGAACTTGAGAAAAAATACAAAAACGTCAAAGTTACGGTGAATATCGAAGAGGCAATGCCAACGATACATGGCTCGGTTTCACATCTTTATAAAATGATTATGAACCTGGTTATTAACGCGTTCGAGGCCATGCCCAATGGGGGGGAGCTTATCGTTAAGGTAAAATGCCGGCATATCGAAAAACTTACTTGCGGATTCGATAATATCGAACCGGGAATGTATGTAATTTTAACTGTCAGTGATAACGGGCTTGGAATTAAAAAAGATGATTTGAAGCATTTGTTCGAACCATTCTACACGAAAAAGAAAATGGGTTCAAGCGGCAGTGGATTGGGTCTGGCTATCGTATATGGGGTCATAAAAGACCATAACGGATATATCGATGTCAGAAGCAAGCCTGATTTGGGGGCCGATTTTATAATCTATTTGCCGATTGCCCAAAATCCGGTCATCGGCTGTAAATCCGAACCTTCAATCAATGACATTAGAGGCACTGAAAACATTCTGGTGGTGGATGACCTGGAAGAACAAAGGGAATTGGCTTCAGCTATACTTCAAAGTTTGGGATATAAAGTCCATTTGGCAGCCAGCGGTCGGGAAGCGGTTGAATATCTGAAGCATAATCAGGTTGACTTAATCGTACTCGATATGATCATGGAGGAAGATTTCGACGGTTTACAGACTTATGAAGAGATCGTCAAATTCCGCCCCGGACAAAAGGCGATAATCGCCAGCGGATTCTCCGAGACCGAACGAGTAAAAAAGGCTGAAAAACTGGGTGTCGGCAGATATATCAGGAAACCCTATACTATGCAAATCCTGGGCAAAGCCATTCGGGAAGTTATGGCAAAACAGCCGGTTGAAGTTCAGGTTTGATTTCATATTTAGTTTTGTAAAACCAATCTATTATTTTTTTAAAATCGTAAAATAAAAGAAGTCAGTTTTCCCGGGTCGGATTGGACGGCTATATTGCCTTTATGAAGCCGCATTATTTGTTTGGACAGGCTTAAGCCGATACCGGCGCCGTCTTTTTTCGTGGTAAAAAACGGCAGAAAGATTTTTTCTTTAACTTGCTCATCGATACCGATGCCGTTGTCGGAAACCATAATCGATGTTCGGCCATTGTCATCCAGGTACGCTTTGAGATTAATTCCGGCATCGGGAATATTTTTCAAGGCCTGGATCGCGTTTAAAATGAGGTTAATCAGGACCTGCTCGATTAACTCTTTATCGGCTGTCAGTTCTAACGAGGATGGCTCGATTTCGATATTTAATATAATATGATTTTCAGCTAATTGATTTTTCATCAGCTGAGACACCCTTTCGAAAAGTTCCGAAACCATAAAAATCTGGAAATTAGGCGTCGGGATTTTAGTCAGGTTCCTGTAAGCATCGATGAAATTCAAAAGACCATGGCTTCGTTTTTCGATAGTGGCGGCGGCTTGATGGATATCCCTGGCGGCTTCCGCTTCCAATTCGATATGATTTACATTATCGGGCCGGCTTGAATTCGCGATCAACCGGCTGACTGTCGAAGCCAATGAAGCGATCGGGGTGACAGAATTCATTATTTCATGGGTTAATATCCTGATCAGTTTTTGCCATGATTCCATCTCCTGTTCGGCCAGTTCGCTCTCGATATTCTGCATGGAGACTAGTTTGATCGAGCGCTCACGCTGTTTGAACTCGGTCGCGTAAATTATGATTGTCAACGGTTCGCCGTCCTTAACGATTTTCACCAGATCCTTTTCTCCCGGCTTGAGATTAACCAAAGCTTCAACCAAAGAAGGGAAATGTACCGACAGCTTTTTTATATTTTTTATGTTCGTGACACCCAGTAATTGTCTGGCGGCGTTGTTTAAAATATCGATTTCGCCATGCTGATCGAAGGCGATAAGTCCCAGGCCAATGTGCTTGACAACCGTTTGAAGATAGCGATATTGCTGTTCCTTCTCGGCGCGAATATTGCGAAATTCATCGGCAACATGTCTGAAAGCCGCGCTTAATTCTTTAAATGAGGAACCTGCCCCGGCGGAAGTAAAATCAAATGAAAAATCCGAATATTGAATCGATTCTAAAAATCGGGTCAAATCACGATTTGTCTTTTCAATATAGCGAATCATCAAAATAAGCTGGGCAATAATACCCGCCGCGGCCAGCGTGCCGGTGATATATAGAGATGTATTGGATATCAGGTAGATGAATAGGAAAATGTTAGCGCCGATAAGTAAAGTCCTGAAAACACAATTTAAACGAAAATGCTTATAAGCCATATTTATGCATTCTTCTGTAAAGCGAGGTCCGGGTTAATCCCAATTCTTTGGCGGCCTGCGATATATTGCCCTGATACTTGCTGAGGGCTTTGCGGATGACCTCTTTCTCGACATCATCGAGATTATAGCTGTCCAAATCGATTCCTGGCTGTTCCTGTTTGGCGCCGGTAAAGAAGAAATTTCCGGGTTCCAGGCAGTCTGAATCGCACATTATGACAGCCCGTTCGACCGCGTGTTTGAGTTCGCGGATATTACCGGGCCAGTGATAGCGCTCCAATTTCGATAATGTCGAGGCCGGGGTTTTCTTGAAATTTTTATTGTATTTCCGGGAAAAGATATCCAAAAAATATTCAACCAGCAGCGGGATATCGCCGTGCCTGTCTCGCAATGGCGCGAGTTTTATTTCGACAGTATTTATCCGATACAACAAATCCTGCCGAAACCGGTTTTTTTCGATCATATCGTAGATATCCATATTGGTTGCCGAAATAAGCCTGACATCCACCGGAACATTCGTGTTCGACCCTAATTTGGTTATCTGACGGTTTTGTAATACGGACAGGAGTTTCGCCTGAAGAGGAATCGGGATATTACCTATTTCATCAAGGAATAAGGTCCCGCCGCCGGCGATTTCAAACCGGCCGACCCGGTCCTCCCGGGCATCGGTGAACGCCCCTTTTTTATGACCGAACAATTCGCTTTCGAACAATGTTTCGGTCAGCGCACCCATATCGACAGCGATAAAAGTCCGATCAGATCTTGAGGATTGCCGATGTATCTCCCTGGCCACTAATTCTTTGCCTGTACCGCTTTCACCCAGTATCAATATATTGGTATCGGTCTTGGCGACCTTGGCGATAGTCTTAAAGACATCGCGGATAACTTCGGACTGTCCGATAAATCCGTGAAACTTATGGTCAAGATCGGCGGCCAGTTGCTTTTCCAGCGATTTCAAACCGGCCAGTTCGGTTCGGGATTTCCGCAAACTGATTCCGGCGGAAATGGTAGCTAATAATTTTTCGTTATGCCAGGGTTTTAAAACGAAATCGGTAGCCCCGCGTTTGATCGCCTGAACGGCCATATCAACATCGCCAAAAGCCGTAATCAATATCACTACCGCCGCCGAATCGATTTCCAGAATTCGGCTCAACCAGAAAAAGCCCTCCTTGCCGCTGGAGACATCGCGAGTAAAATTCATATCTAAAAGGATGACATCAAAATTATAGCACGATAACAGGTTGGGGATTTCCTCAGGATTTTTTTCGATATGGACTAAAGCATAATGTTGCTTTAAATATATTCTGGCCGCCTGTAAGACGTCTTCATCATCATCAACGACCAATATGCGATTAGTATTATCCAACATCTCTTGCTCTCTATTTAGCCTTACGCAAAAAACATACAAAAGAATCGGTTTTTCGACAAATATTTTTTTGAAATGATAAATGTAAAATTGACCCCATATGGTTAAGAAGCCATAATCCCTTCACCGACTTGACGTTACAAACAGCCATATAATCATACAGGCAGGTTATTTAATAATTATTGCCCGATTTATCGATGGTTGGCGAAATATAGAAATCGACTTAAACCATAAAACGATTCGGCAACTGTACGTTTTCGCGCACCTGGTAGCCCGATTCCGTACATCTAAAAAGCTCATTTGGCCGGTTTACCTATTGATTATCAGGCGGTTCAAGCTCTGGCATGAATATTGCATTAGAATAATTGTGGAAAATATTAATTGATGGAGATGGCATCGATTAAAGCGGATTTTAGACATGTTAGCAGTACGTTTTTAAGGTTAGAACTCAATAAATGGAACAAATAAAAAGATGGACCGTCCTATTGAAAAGAAAATAATAACTCCCAGCCGGATAGCTATATCAATCGGTCTGGCATTGTTACTGGTATTGGTCGTTTACAGCCTGAATTCAATCGGCGGCGATTCGACTTTGCGGCTTGAATCGGAAAAACTCACGATATCGGAAGTGACATTCGGCGAGTTTCTGGAATATATCGCTGTCAATGGTACGATTGAACCTATCAAGACATTCTATCTCGATGCAATCCAGGGCGGCGTAGTGGAAAAAGTATTCCTTGAGGCTGGATCATTTGTTAAAGTCGGCGATCCAATCCTGCAGCTGGACAACACCGACCTTCACCTTGACGTGATGTACCGCGAAGCGCAATTGTTCGAACAAATCAATAACCTTCGCAATACCCGATTGGCTATGGAGCAAAACAGCCTCCAACTTCGCGGCGAACTTCTGGATATAGATCGTCAGATATTCAGTTCCAAACGAGATTACGAACAATGTGTCGAATTAAAACAGAAAGCTCTTATCTCTCAAAACCAGTTCGACCAGGCTGAGAATGAATATAATTATTGGGTCAAACGCCGCGAATTGACATTGGAGACCCAGAAACAAGATTCCATTCTTCGGACTATCCAGATCGAACAGCTTGAGTCATCGGTGACAAGGATGCAGGAGAATATGCAAATCGTCAGGCAAAAACTGGAGAATCTCATTATCAAAGCCCCTATCGAGGGCCATCTCACCTCGCTTGATGCCGAAGTCGGCGAAACCAAAGGTCAGGGGCGACGGCTTGGACAGATAGATGTCCTGGATGATTTCAAGGTAAGCGTTGAAGTCGACGAGTACTATCTTGCCCGGGTCGATGTCGGGCAGAAGGGCGAAGTCAAGATTGCCGGTAACGATTATGATCTGGAAGTGACCAAGGTTTACCCGGAAGTTAAAGACGGTAATTTTAAAATCGATATGGAATTTGTCGGCGGTAAGCCGGAGGGAATTCGTCGGGGGCAATCGGTGAAAATCAGGCTGGCTTTGGGAGAACTGTCCAAGGCGGTGATTTTAGCCAGAGGCGGTTTCTATCAGGAAACCGGCGGCAACTGGGTTTTTGTGGTCGACAAATCGGGCGATTTCGCGGTTAAGCGTAAAATCAGCCTGGGGCGGTATAACACGCAGGTATATGAAGTTTTAGAAGGCCTTGAGCCCGGCGAAAAAGTCATAACATCGTCATACAGTTATTTTAAAGATTTCGACAGACTAAATCTCAAACATAATTAGAGGAGCCGATATGATCCGAATTAATAATTTGAAAAAAATATATACCACCGAAGAGGTGGAGACGACCGCCTTGAACAATATCAATCTCGAAATAAAAGAGGGGGAATTCGTCGCTATCATGGGACCGTCGGGCTGCGGAAAATCGACTTTGTTGAATTTACTCGGTCTTCTGGACAATCCCACCGAGGGGGAATATCACCTGTTTGAGGAGGAAGTCTCCAAATATTCCGAAAGGCGTCGGGCTTTAGTGCGCAAGGGCAATATTGGCTTCGTGTTTCAGAGCTTTAATTTAATCGATGAGTTGACCGTTTTTGAAAATGTCGAATTGCCGCTTTTGTACTTAGGCGTATCATCCGGCGAAAGAAAAAAACGGGTTGAGGAAGCTCTCGACCAGATGCAGATCATGGCCCGCAAAAAGCATTTCCCGCAGCAGCTTTCCGGCGGACAGCAGCAGCGTGTGGCAGTCGCGCGCGCGGTTATCGCCCGACCCAAAGTAATATTAGCCGATGAGCCGACCGGCAATCTCGATTCACGTCACGGCGATGAAGTAATGAAACTTCTAAGCGATCTTAACGATTCAGGAACGACAATCGTTATGGTAACTCATTCGCCGGTCTACGCGGAATACGGCAATAGAACCGTTCACCTCTTTGACGGTCATATCGTGACCGAGAACATCAACGAGAAGTTTCATGTTTAAGAATTATTTGCTGGTAGCAATCAGAAACCTGTCAAAACAGAAACAATACATAATTGTCAACGTAGCCGGTCTGGCAATCGGTATCGCTGTATGTTTATTAATCGTCGGTTTTGTTTCAAACGACCTGCAATTCGAACATTGCCATAAAAATTTAAGCCGCATTTACCGGGTCGATGGTGCTTATCAACTCCGAGGGTCGGGAGTATCGATGGCCAGTATCATGCCGGCGGTCGGCCCCGCTATGGCTGAATCTTTCCCGGAAATCGAAAAGGAAGTGCGCATAAGACGTCTGTGGGATGTCAAGGTAGAATTCGCTTTCGATGACGTTATCACGGAAAACAAGGTTTTCGCCGCCGAGCCCCAGCTTTTAGATATATTTACTCTGCCTTTGAAACAAGGAAATCCCGAAACCGCTCTGACCGCGCCAATGACGGTGATAATATCGGAAGAAGTTGCCGCTAATCACTTTGCCGGTCAAAATCCTGTGGGAAGCTTCATAAAATTGAAGGACGAATATGATTTTCAGATTACGGGGGTGATGAAAGAGATTCCGGCGAACACTCAGATACGCGGTAATTTCATTATTTCTTACGCTTCGCTGGAAAAAATGGGCGAGGATGTCAAATCCTGGACGGAGATATTTCAGGACTACACGTACTTGCTATTACATAAAAATGCCGCCCCCACCTTAATCGAAAACAAAATTCCAGAATTTTTAGAAAGCCATATTGGCGCGGATGAAGCTAAAAATTATGAACTACGACTTCAACCTTTAAGCGAAATCTATTTTCACTCCGACCTAAGCTATGAACTTCCGCCGGACGGTGATTTGACACTTATCTATGTGTTCACGGGCATAGCTCTCTTAATACTGCTGATCGCCTGTATTAATTTTATCAACCTTTCCACGGCCAGAACCGCGCCTCGAATGAAAGAAGTGGGCGTTCGGAAAGTACTTGGAGCCAAACGCGGCCAGCTTATCCGGCAGTTTTTAGGCGAATCGATATTACTTACCTGTATCGCGATGCTGTTTGGCATAGCGCTGTACGAACTCGTATTACCAAAACTGGAATCTTTTATGGATAGGGAACTGGCAGTCAGAATTTATAATGATCCGATTCTTATATTAACTGTATTGGGAATGATATTATTCGTCGGCGTATTTTCGGGAAGCTATCCGGCTTTTGTGTTATCTCGATTTGGGCCGTCATCAATACTTAGAGGCGAATGGGCCAATAGATCGGCGAAATCATATTTAAGAAGGGCCCTGGTCATATTTCAATTCGCTATCGCGATAGTTCTTATCTGTTTGACGTTCGCCGTTTATGACCAGATCAATTACTCTGTCACGAAAGATCTCGGCTTCAATAAGGACAATATCTTATTAATCGATGTTGAGAAAGTCGATTCCGCTGATAAGCGTCAACTGATCGAAAATGCAATCGAGAACAGCGGGCCCGGAAAAATATCGACTTTGATCAGCGCCGCCCCCGGTGAGAACAGGCATAACCTGTTTACCGTCAACCCCGAAAACAAACTCGATGAGGACCCGACCCTGATGC
>CAZFSN010000026.1:0-21925 GCA_964521815.1 uncultured Ignavibacteria bacterium
GATTCCCATAGCCAGGAATATCCACAGAGTTAAAAACCTGTCGAAAAATTTTAATCGGGATTTATGGTTGGCTTTCTTCATATACATTCGTCCTGAATAATCACTTTAAACATTAATTATTATTTCTTGTATAACATATTTTTATAAAAGAACCTTAATTAATTATACGACCTTATTCATTATCTCATAATAGGTTAATATAAAGTATATACAATCCCGCCAAGACGATTAATGCTCCTGATATTTTTTTAGTCCATGAAGAGAAATTCAATGCGATTCTGGAATTGCCAAATGCCTCGACAAAACCCGTAGCGATGCCCGCCAGAACTAATAGGGCGCAATGAGCCAGGGAATAGATAAAAAGCAGAAACACGCCATAGAGGATTTGACCTTTTACTGCTACAAAGGCCAGAATCACGACCAGCACCGGCGTGGCGCATGGAGTCGACACGAAACCGAAAAGTCCGCCCATCAAAAATGAGCCAATCAGCCCGCTTGCTTTGGGCTGAATTTTAGAACGGAACGGCAGGCTAATATCGAAAACACCCATCAGGGACAAACCCATAATTATAGCAATAGCAGCTACGATAATATAAAATACGGCGCCGGTTGCGCTAATTATTGAACCGACAAACCCGGCGGCCGCTCCCATAAGCGTAAACGCTAACGATAGGCCGAAGGCGAAAGTGACAGAATATTTGATCGCCTTTTTTTTATCGCCTTGCGAATAGCCGCCAACATAGCCGATAACCAACGGCACTAAAGCCAGCACGCAGGGAGAAGCCGATGATATCAAGCCGCCGAGAAATACGGCAAGTACGGCCAGCGATGGGTTGTTTTGAATATAAGCCGCTACCGATTCCATTACAATTCGACGTCGAGCAGTTTGAAATAAGTAGTAATCGATTCAGCCGACAAAAATCCTACATGGCGATATTTTTCCTTACCTTCGGCGTCGAAAAATATCTGAGTCGGGATCATGGTGATACCGTATTTTCGGGCCGATTGCTTATCCTTTTTGATATCAATGAATTCTATCTCCGCTTTGCCTTGATAAACTATTTTCAGGCTGTCCAGTATTGGCGCCATTTTCTTGCATGGCTTGCAATAATCGCTGCCCAAATCAAGTAATTTCGGCAGATGAGCGGCCACCGTGTCCGCCGGGGCTGCTATTTGAACATCAGTATCGCCTCCGGCATCTTTTTCCGATGATCTGGTACAGCTCCAATTTGCTAAAATGGAAAATAAGACCAAAACACTCAAAACCGAAAATGACGATAGTTTTTTCATTTCATTTCCTCGGCCAGCCCGGTGTTTATCAATTGTTGCGCCTCGGCTACGGAGGGCACCTTACCCGTTAACACGACTTTACCGTTAATTACGATCCCTGGTGTAAGCATGACTTTGTACTTCATCATCTCCTGAATATTGGTCACTTTTTCGAATTCGAAATTTTGGCCCTCGATTAAGCCCAGGTTTTTAGCGGTCTCTTTCATTACCTGCGCCGCCTGACTGCATTTACTGCAACCCGACCCCAAAATTTGTATTTTCATAAATCCTCCCTTAAAATATTATCAATTGACTGATTAAACTTTATTCATGGCTTAAGGTTCAAGTTTTTTCGCCGGATTATTGATTAATTGTTTCAGCAAATCGACTGAAACATCCCATTCGAAACGGTTGATTTCATGGCCTTTATCATTATAATAAATAAAAACCGGAACCACATCGACGTGGTACAAGGAATCCGCCGCATCAGTAAAGAAAATATCGACTTTGGCGAAATTGAAACCATCCCGCTTGCCTTTCAGTTCGCTAACGCTATCAATAATCGTATCAGCCAAAGCGCACTGAGCGGCCACGCATGAACACGCCACCGATTGATAAAAATATGCCAGCGTCGGCTGGCCGTTTTTGAGAATCACAGCTAAATCAGCGAGTCCTGATTGTTCAAATTCATCATCTGCGTTGGTGGCTGATGCTTGAGGGTTAATTTCTGTGACGCCTCTACTCCCATCCTCAGCTAATACCAAAATAGACATACTGACGACAAAAATAAATATCATAGAAAATAGAAATCTGCCGCTAAAATTTGCCATAAAGCACTCCCGCCGATGTTGAAAGAATTATTACTAATGAGATAAACACTAATGTTCTTTTTGTCCCCATGACCTGCCTGATTACTATCATATTGGGCAAACTCAAGGCCGGGCCGGCCAGAAGTAGCGCCAAAGCCGGGCCTTTGCCCATGCCCGCCCCTATCAAACCCTGAAGTATCGGGATTTCGGTTAAAGTGGCAAAATACATCAAAGCGCCGGCTACGGATGCGAACAAGTTGGCAAACAACGAATTACCGCCAACCAAACCGGCGATCCAGGCCGGCGGTATTAGCGCCTCATGACCGGGTCGGCCTAAAAGAAATCCGGCGGCCAGCACGCCAATAAACAGAAGCGGCATTATCATCCCAAAATAATCCCGGGTCGATCTGAGCCAGTCTTGAAGTTCGTTTTTTTTGAACCAGAGAATTAGAACCAGGGCCAGTACAACCGCAAAACCGGCCGTAATTAGCCATTTCGTATTAAATAATGTCAGCCAAATACTATTGTCTCCCTGAACCGGTTTAAGCCAGTTGGCAAAGACTAAAATACCTACCATAGAGCCGAAAAATATCAGTTCCTGCCAGAGCGCCCGGTTAGGCTTGTTATTGCTATTTTCAATCTCGTCAATTGATGATTCTTGCCGGCTTTTATCCGGAAATATCAGGGCCATGACTAAACCGATAATTACGCTAAATGACACCGCCCCGACTGCCCGGGCAACCCCCATTTCCAGACCAAGTACACGCCCGGTGAGGATTATCGCCAAGACGTTAATCGCCGGGCCGGAATATAAAAACGCCGAGGCCGGTCCTATACCGGCGCCTCGTGAATAGATGCCGGCGAAAAGCGGCAGAACCGTGCAGGAACATACCGCCAGAATTGACCCGGAAACAGACGCTACCGAATAGGCCAGCCATTTATTCGCGCCTGCCCCGAAATATCTTATAACTGACGCTTGGCGAATGAAAACCGATATTCCGCCGGCAATAAAGAAAGCCGGTATCAGACATAAAAGCACATGCGCCCGGGCGTATTCCTGAAGCATCGCCAGTGATTCAAACAGGCTACTTAAAATACGGCCGCCGGTCGGTAGAATATCCAGCGGCATGAAATAAATGATTAGAAAAACGCCGATGATTAGAATATATTTATTAAGCTTGATTTTCATTTCTATTTTCCAGCGCGTATATCTCCCTTTTGGCCCTTGACTCAATCACAGATATAATACAATATATGAATTTAAGGATACAGGGCACCTCAAGCCTGTAATAGACTTTCAATCCTTCCTTACGATCTGATACCACGCCGGCTTTTTTCAAAATCGATAGATGTTTCGAGATAGTCGAGTGATCGGCTGTTATAGACTCATTGATTTCACAGACACATTTTTCGCCCTCACCCAACATCTCCACTATTGATAGACGAGTCGGATGGCCCAACGCCTTGAGGACTTCCGCCTTTAGATCAATTAATTTTTCCGCCATTATGACCTCTTTCCTATGTGGCAATATAGCAACATAGGCACAAAGAATCAAGAACTAAATGCAACGTAAATAATTTTTTTTCTTTAATTAAAACACCATTACATTAAAATTAGCACGCAATTATGCCGATAATATATTTATAGATATAAACTTAATCAGGGGGAATAATGCTTCTACAATCTATTCAAGGCATCCAGGCAAGCTATGCCCTGATGGATAAAGCTGCCGCGGAAACGGCCAAAGGGCCGCAGGCAGATATCTTGCAAGCCAGTGTCGATATGATTATGGCCAAGACTTCTGCAGGAGCGAATATCGCCGTATTAAAAGCGGCCAATGATTTACAAAAGACAATAATTGATATATTAGCTTGAAATAATCGATTTCAATATTCAATATATAATAGCTTGTTTTATATAACTTTAAATTTAATATAGTCTTAGGCGATTTCTAATGGCGAGGTTTTAAAATCAAAAAGACTCAAATAGTCCATGTAACTTTACCATTCCAGCAACTAAACATTTCGGTAAATGATTTACTAATTATACTAATTATTATACCGATATTAAGATTAAAATTATTTATTTAACTGCCAATAAATTACTTGACATGTTGGCTTGGGGTTAATATTATTAGTTTGTAGGGTGAAACATCCGCGCTTGGGTAGTTCCAGCCCCCCTCTACCTAAGCTTTAGTTTCACCCTTTTTCATTTGAGTCTAATATGGTTTGAAAATATCCAGCCCTTATCGCGAATATAAACTTCAACCCTATATAACCCCGGTCCGGCCGCTTTTAGCTCAAATGATTTTCCCTGGCTTTCAAATATCTCGGCGCCATCACAGATTAGCTTCAGCCGCGCGTAAGACGGCAAATTTACGCTAAATACGGTTTCCTTTTCCCAAGACAACTCATCTCCGCAGATGACCCGCCCGGAGGCATTTTCGCAGTAAAACAAAAAGCCTTTGGCGTCGCCCCATCGATAATTGGAAATAAACGCCCGGCATTGCTTTATTGCTTGATATATAAATTGTTTATATAAGCCAAAATCTGATGGCGCGTCGGCCGGTATAAACAGATGAGTCCGAATCGCCTTAAATTGCACTTTATAGGGAAAGATAGTTATTCGCAACGGTCCCAGCTTATAAGGATAAGCATGAACATCAATGGAACCGACCCCGATAACCCTGCGTTTCTGACTCACCTCATCCCAAATTTTTAAAATCCTGTGGGTTGGGCTTTTCAACGATCTTCTCGGCATAAACGCCTGTTTTATCATATTCCAGCGGTTTAACGATTCCATCCATTGCGACATATGATTCCAAATCTCAATTCCGTCATAGCCATCAACTTCCCAACAGTTCCACGGGTAGCAAGGATATTTGGCCAGTTCGGAACGGACTTCATCGGGATGAGCGATAATCCCCAGCCCGCCTTTCTCCTTAACCTTTTTGACATACGCCTCCGCCCTCAAGCCTGGTTGAACAATCTCATCGAGACCAAAAGCCAAATAGTGATTTTTATCATCAGGATCGTTGATCTCATAACCTATAAGTACCGCCGTTTTGCCATAAAAACCCTCCAACCCCTGATGAAGCGGTTCTAAAGTCATATGGTCCGATACCATGATAAAATCCAGGCCGACCTCATTAGCCAAGTGGGCGATTTCGGGAATTGTCTTCGTGCCGTCCGAATAATTCGAGTGGATATGAATGGCGCCGGCGATTTCTCGATAGCTATCTGACATCCCTGACCTTCCTCAATATTATCATCCCGGCCACCATCATGATAAACAAAGCTTCAATTGCCAGCTTATAGCTTAAAGCGCCCAAAGGTTGGCTAAAATAAATAATCGTCCCCCAGATCAAGGGACCGACAACCGCCGCCAATCGCCCCGATAAGGCATACAAACCGAAATATTCGCCAAGTTTACTATCGTCTCCAACCAGTCCGATAAGTAAGGGCCTGTCAGATGTCCAGACTCCGCCTAATCCGATACCGGCAATACTACCCCAAAAGTAAAATATCGATCTGCCGGATGTTAGCGCTATGCCTGTCAGGGCCACGAGCCACAGTACTATTGCCCACAGAAGCATTGTCTTCGGGCCGAATTTATTTGTCAATATACCCCATATATATGAACCGATTATCGTAAAAAATGTTACCACGATCAGATAAAAAGTTACTTCATCTAAACCAATGGCATAATGGCTATTGGGGTCGAAACCGGCCGCTTTAATCAGATATACCGCCATAAACAAAATCACGGTCTCCATCGCTTCGACTACGAAAAACCGCCCGACAAGAAATCTCAGCAATCCCGGTACTTTGGCGGCGCGTTTTAAAGATACAATCAGACCCTTGCTATAGGCCGCGGGCGCTATGTCCCCAATGTTTTCAGCCTGGTTCCTGTCTTTGACCCAAATAAAAATCGGGATTGAGAACAGCAAAAATAAAATGGCCGTCCAGATATAAGTCGACAGGGCTTTCGTCGCCAATATCGCGACTATAAAAAGACCGGCGATACTGCCGCCATAGCCCAGTGAAACGCCTATTCCGGAAACATAACCGATTTTATCGGGTGAGGCGACCGCCGGTAACAAAGCATTATAAAACGTAAGCGCCGATTGATAGCAATAGACGGCTAAACTAAAAATTACCAATTCCAGAATTAATACATTGGATAGACTAAGAAGCGCGGTCAATCCGCAACAGGCTATGGTGAAAATAATCAACGGCAGCTTGCGGTTATTATGCTGGTCGGCCACCGCCCCTAAAACAGGCATCGTCAGAGCGACCAGAACCATAGCCGCCGACCGCGACGCCCCTACCACCAGATCATTGCCGCCCAGCGATGTCACTACCAGAACCGGAAAATAGCGGGAAACGACATTCATGGAAAATATCGTATTGGCAAAATCATAAACAGCCCAGCTGAGAATTTTTTTATTCATATGATTTCAAAGCCCGCCGGAACATGCTTAACCGGATTATCGTTGACCGATTCTTTTTTACTCACGCAAATGCCTTGTCCTTATCCATCACAATATCTCTGCTTCGTATTATAATAAATACCCTTGAATATTTCCAATACGTATATTCATTAATCAGTTTAGAAATCTGGTTTTCAGAAATTCCACGCTTTTACTACCATCTTAAATTCAGATGATATTCCGGCCACATTAAGCGAAATAGTGAATAGTATATATTCGATATAAGATATTAAAAAGACAGGAATTCTGTTATATACCGGCAGTTTAATTTTCAAAATCCCAGGTAAAAGTCCACCAGACAGCCCCGGGCGGCATAAAATAATCTCCCCAGATACTATATTCATTGCCGTTTATGAAATCGAGAATATTATCCTCGGTGAGCCTGAATTCGAAAACCCCGAAACGAACCGCCAATGAACCATCGATAACAAAGACCGGATCATATGAATATTTTTCCGAATAAATCGAAATCATACCGATATAATCCCGGCCCGATAAGTATCTTATTTGGTACGCGCCGGAAATATCGATATCGCGTAAAACCTGTTCTACTTTAAATTCGCCGTAAGAACCAACCAGGGTCGATGGTGAATATTTGACCCGCGGTAAAATTTTCGATGGATCATATAAAAAATATGTGAAACCCGAAAAGCCGCGGAAGTATTTCGTAAACGCGTAATCCAGTCCCAATGTAAATGTCATTCGCTTATAATCGACATTGCGCTGGGTGGAAGTCCAGTCGGTATCGTTATTACTTATTTCCGGAACCAGATCGTCGCTGACTCGCTCAAGTGTCAAGCCGGGTTTTACTGTCAACCAATCAGCTAATTTTCTATCACACCCCGCCCCGGCGAAAAGCAGCTTTCTGGAACGCAAATTCTTGTTCGGGTAATAATTATATGAGCTTACCAAATCGTGCTCAGATGGTATTATCGCCGGAAATCTGAAATACAGCGCGTAGATATCAGGTTCATTGTTCAGCCTGCCGATTGAAAATTTCGCCCCCGTTTTCGCGTCGAACGACCAATTCAGCCGGGCAGCGCCGGCAATGTTGAAAGCATCGATATTGTCATGGCTGGATCTGGCGGTAAGGATCAGGCTTTTAGATGAATCGACCGCTATGGAATCTCCGATGACCAGCCCCGCATTCACCAATCGGCCGGCGGATGGATTATCACTGCTGAAATAATGCCGGTAGCCGCCTATCCGTAAACTAAGATTATGGTTATAATGGCTCATATGAGCCGCCGCCTGCCCGCCCCAGATCGAATCTCTCAGCCTGTAGCTATAGGCGGCTGTATTATCAAATACATGATAATAATTCTTTTGCCTGAAAAAATCGAAATCGAATAAAAGATTATCCCTGTACTTATATATACCTTTAATGATATGCAAATTCTGATCGTTGTTCGAACGCAAAGTTGGCGCTATCAGTCTGTCAAATTGAAGTATCCCCTGTTTGGCTTTATGTTGATAAAAATTATACCTTATTTCGGCATTTGGCTTGACTCGCCAGGCCAGCGAACCGGTAACCCCGAAAGCGTCATAATTCGCTCCCGATGAGTAATAGCCGCCCGACTGCTCAAACCCGCCGGTAAACGTCGCGCCGATAGTTTCTGTAAATCGCCGGCTGAACCGCCAGCCGGCCCGTTCATAACCGAACGGCCCGCGGCCGACAGTCAGGCTCGACGGATTATTCTCGGCCGGCCAATCCATCGAATTAAGCGCCAGTACCTCGCCTTCTGAAAATAGACTTAGATAAGACATCGGCGTGATCTCGAACGATGAGACATCCTCAAACATCAATCCGCTTAAATCCGTTCCGCTCCGGAACGGGAAATACGTGCCCTGATGGAATACCGGAATATCTTTGTAAGTGACATTTAGCCCGGGAAGCATAATCGATTTGACCAGCATCTCCGGCTGGCCAAACGCGCCATGCTGCATCGAAATAATGCCGGGCGTATAGCGTAAATAATCCCCATAACTCTTGCCGGAAATATATGTGTTGTAATATGGCTTCCCGGCCTCCGGCTCCGGTAGTTTGATAGTATCTTCTTCCGAAGCCATTTTGGCTGAATCCTGACCCAGGCTATCAGGTTCGATATCAATATCAACTGTCATCAAGGTATTAACGGCGCCGGTATCCGTTTGCGCGGTGTCTTGAGGAATCTCATCGGCAAAAGATACCCCGAATCCTGTAAGCCAGACCAGAACTATGAAAGCTGATATAAGCGCGGACTCGCGATACGCCATAATTTCACCATTAATGGTTCAGATAAGCCAAATAAAATGCCATTGGAAACTATGTGTACTAATGACAAAATATTTCCGCCGACAAACGTCGGCCAGAACGGACCGGTAGACAGCGCGAAAGCCATGTTAGTGAGAATGTCGTACAGAAAGGTAAATACGACTCCGATCGCGGCGCAAAACGTCATTCCAACCAGGCGGTTTTTATTTTTCAATATACTTTTGCCGAACAGCGCCCCGACGATACCGAAAAGCATGAAACCGATCAACTGGGCTATCGCGACCAGGATCAGCGATGGCGGACCGTTGGGATTGAATGTTACGAATATCGAACCGGCGATTAGCGGCACTACGAGTCCTCCCCAAAGTCCGAGAAATACTCCCGCGATAAACATGCACAGGCTGAATACCTCGATATTCGGAAAGCCGAGAAGAGGGAAATTCAGGGCAATCGCCAGCGCCGAAAGTAAACCGGCGGCCGCTACTTTTCGTAATCGGTAATCCAATCTTTACCTGATGATCGCGATTTTGGCGTAAGCAGATTTGTCGCCGGCCCTAAGTTTGGCGATATAAATACCGCCGGCCAATTGATTACCCGAATTATTGACAACCGGCCAGGCGAACGATAGCTCACCCGGCGCCGTCCATCTAAAATCACTATCAAATTTCCGACTATAAATCAAGTCACCGGCAACATTGAAAATATGCAGTTCGATTTCATCGGTCTCTACCGAATCAGGCAGGATATAGCGCAAAGTTATATTGCGGCAATTTTCGTAGCAAGGGTTTGGGTACCCCACCAGCGTGACTTCCTGCACCTCAGATTGGTCGAAATAAACTACATTGAAACTGATCTGTTTAGCGTCATAATTCATATCATCATCGCGGGCGTATACCGTTATAACAACCGTGCTATCGACCAGCTCGTACCCCGGACAATATTGAAGCATGGCGGAGGTGTCGCTTAGTGATGAAATCGTTAAGCCATCCAGGCTATCGCCGGGGGGATCACTGTAGAATGTAATATTATCGCCGTCTGGATCAAACGCCATTACCTCGATTTCCGCGCAGTCGCCGGCTATGATTTGAACCCAGGCCGGTAATTCATATAAAATCGGCGAGTTGTCATTAAGATCCGAATCATAAATAGTACTAAAATCATAACCCGTACGATCATCTTTCTGGTAATAGTAACCGAAAACCGAAGGGATTATTACTATTTGATTGTAACGCTTCCAACTCTTAACCGTAAAATAACCGTAATTGGTATTGGGATTAAGTGCGACCTGAAAAACCGTGTCATTGATTTCGTCCCAGCCTAAAACCATCAATCTTACGCTGTCTGCCGGATTATAAGTGGCGTCGCCGTCAAACCAGCACTGCAGGCCGCCGCTGGGCATAGCTAGACGTGTATCGTAAACCAGATAATTCGACGCCAGCGGTTCCGGTATATCATCATAATCATCATGGAAAGAAACACTATCAGTTTCCCACGGCACCGAGGTAGTAAAAGACATGGTAGCTATCGTATCGGACCAGGTATCGCTTTCGGAGTAGCGATGGGCCGTATCGGCCCGACGGCCGGTAAAATAATTCCAGGTCGTGAATTCCAGAAACGCGTCCTCGAAAGATGAATTATAATCACTGCGCAATATCTGATCGGTAGCCGGTAGAACATTATAGCCGACAACCTCGGCGCATCTCTGCCAAATCTTCCTGATAATATCTCTGTCATATCTTTCTTGCAAAAACCTGGCCCAAACTGTCGAGGCATAGGGATGCATATACCTGGCCGGATCAGAGGGACTTACCGTATAACTTTCGAGACTTAAATCGGGGTAATCGAAGAACCAATGGAGCGAAAACAGGTAATCGTTTACCTCATTGAACACGACATCTTCCATCCACACGGCCGTTACCTCCTGCCACCAGTAACGTCCGCCGGCCACCTCGTAAGCATCCAGAGAATATTGAATCGCGTGGAAAAATTCATGGGCGGCCGTTACCTTAACCGCGCCCATGGGATTATTACCGTACCCGAGCGCGATAAAAACCGGTTCCGAAAAATCGTTTTCGATTTCCATATAGCTCTGGCAAGTTCGGGAATTTCCTTCGCATTCGGCGTATTCCATACCATAAATATTATTCGTACTGAAATTGGTAAGATAGACATCGTACCTGGAATCACCGCCATCGGTGCCATCCGGCACGGGACACCCATATTCGAGAATACCGGCAAAATCGAGAGTATCCAATTCAAATGCCCAGACATATTCCAGTATCAGGGCCGTGCTGTCGACATAATCGGGCACCCCTTGCTCCAGGATATTATCCGCCGGCGGTACGGCATGGAAACCTGTTGTATCATAATGGACGCGAAAATGCTCCGTATCAAAATATGCTTGCCTGGTCGGCCGTTCTACCAGCGTTTTATACAGGCCGGGTTCCAGTTCATCCCGGATACCGGCTAATGTCATCGTATAACGTGTTCCGGATTTGATCGGTATGCCCAAACCCGCTACGGTGGGCTGGATAGCCTCATTATTTCTGATCGCCCGGATTTGCCTGATTAAATTATCCTTCTCAGCTTCGGTCATTCCGCTATCCCCGGCCGACACAATAGGCCCGGATATGACTAAAAGTCCCAATATTAATGGCAGTAAATATTTCATAGCTTCTCCACCGCTTTTTTCATTCTTTCCACGCAAACATATGGAACTTTTACTGTTCCGATAAGCACTCTGCCCTTGCGAGGTCCATGGCAATCTGACCCGCCGGTATAAAGCAGATTATATTTCTTGGCCATGTTCTTGTAATGATTGACCATCGGCCGTTTATGCATAGAATGATACGCCTCCAAACCATCCAGGCCCATATCGACGAAATCGGGAATGAACTCATCATGTTTCAGCGTACCGGGATGAGCCAAAACTGCTACCCCGCCAATTCGGTGAAGGAGGTCGATAGCGTGATCGACATCGAAATGCTTCTTGGGCACGTACGCCGAGGCGTGATAACCCAGATAGCGGGCAAACGCCTCATCGAATGTTTGAACGTATTCCTCCTTGACCAGAGCCTCGGCCAGATGAGGTCTGCCTACCGATGCTTCGCCGGCGATAGTCTTAACCGTCTCCATACTCAAATTTATGCCCAGGTCGTTCAATTTGGCTACCATCGCTTCGCCCCTTTTATAACGCTCTTCCCTGAATTTACGAATTATTTTAATGAAAGCCGAATCTTTATGGTTGAAATAATATCCCAGCAAATGAACGTCGCTATCCATGTAAAGACAAGACAACTCAACACCGGGTATTAATTCTATTCCATTATCTTTGGCGCCTCCCAATGCCTGGGTGAAACCATCGGTAGTATCATGGTCGGTAATCGAAATTGCTGCGAGTCCCTTTTCGGCCGCGGTCTTGATAACTTCTCGCGGCATCAGCAGGCCATCCGAGGCGTTCGTGTGTATGTGAAGATCGACATATTCGCCGGTCATCAGATTTTACCGTCCACTATTTTCCTGGTCTTTTCATAAAGCCCATTACCGCGACTCAGCAATTCAGTCATTTTCGACTTAAGCTTTTCCGCGAAAGCTTTATCCTCAATGCCCGGTAAATTAATCCTGACATTTAACGAGGCGCCTTCCAGGGCGGCTCTGGCCATCAAATTGCCGACACCGGCATCGGATACCGAATTCACATTGCCTTTTTCCGCGATTTCCGGCAGAAATCCCATCACTTCGACTGTTTTCTCCATCACTTCCAACGGTACGCTGGTAGCCAGTTTGGTTGCCTCTTCGATAGCCGCCGCGCGGACTTTCATTTCGTGATCGGTGGTTTTCGGCTTTTTCATAGCCAGCATAACGGCGTCGAAACTCTGGGCGTCCTTTTCAATCAAATATGTTAACTCGTTTCGCAGTACATCGAGTTTCGCGCGCATATCCTGAAATTCCGGCTTGACATCGACATACTGTTTTTTAATTATCGTCAAACGGCAAACCATCTCTCCCAGGGCCGCGGCCAACGCGCCGCCGAGAGCCGAAACCGAACCGCCGCCGGGGGTCGGTTCTTTGGATTGTACTTGTTCGATAAACTCCTTCATATGTGACTTGGCGGCTAATTCCGGTGATTTCAATTTCGATTCCAGAATTTGATTGGTCGAAAAATTCTCGAATCCCAGATAATGATCGGCGACCTGAACGATCGCTTCAAGCGGCGTCAAACCGATAATTTCCGAACCGGTAGGCATCACCCCGTAACGGGCGGCTTCGGATTTAATCGTCTCGTATACACGATGAATCGGCGTGCCCATAAAGTTGACCAGATTCATCGATATCTGGACCTGACGGCGTTCCTTGATATCGAATCCGAGGGCTTTAACATAACGGTAGCCGCCGGTTTGGAATCTGATCGCGTCAGCTATCTTTTTCGCCACATCCATACTTTGAGTGTTCAGATAAACATTGAACGCGATTAAAAATGGCCGGGCGCCAATTGCCATCGCGCCGGCGGTCGGATGAGTTTTTAGCGGACCGAAATCCGGTTTGCGGTCGGGATTCGTCGCGATCTCGTCGCGGATAGCCTCATATTCGCCTTTGCGGACGACGGCTAAATTTTGACGATCAGGCCGGGTGGCGGCTTCCTCGTAAAGATAAACAGGGATTTCAAGTTCTTTGCCGACTCTCTCCCCCAGCCGCTGGGCCATGGCCACGCAGGTTTTCATCGTGACGCCCGAAACCGGTATGAACGGGCAGACATCCGTGGCGCCCATACGCGGATGTTCGCCGCTGTGCTTTTCCATATCTATTAACTCGGATGCCTTTTTTATCGCCAAAAAAGCCGCTTCCTCGCAAACTTCAGGTTCACCCACGAAAGTCACGACCGCCCGATTATGATCTTTATCCATCTCGGCATCGAGCATGGTCGTGCCCTGTACCGATTCTATAGTTCTGACTATCTCGCCGATAACCTCCGGACGGCGGCCTTCTGAAAAATTTGGAACACATTCGACTATTCTTGCCATATTAACCTCTCAAACAAAATCTCATTTATGTAACGATTTCAAAGCCGCGGCTAAAAGCGGCATCATTATTTCATGGTGTCCAGTAAAACTATATTTTTTACCGCCTCCCATTGTTGGTCTATCCACTACATTGACGTTGGGTCGATAATGCTGAATCATATCGAAATTGGCGGCTGAAAAACCGGTGACATCGCCATAAAGATTGCGGGCAACCGTCAAAGCTTTCAGAAATACCTCCGGCAAAATAACCGCCGACCCAAAATTTATGACTACTCCGCCATTATGCAAGTGTTTAACATTTTCAGCCAAAATCCTAAAATCAAGATGGCTTTTAGCGCCCCATAAGGCGGCATCGAATTCGGGGTGCTGGCATATGGTATCCGTGCCGATTGCTACATGCACGCTCACCGGTACTTTCAACCGGTATGCCTGCGCTATTACCGAATAGGCAATATATGCAGGATTTTCTTTTAATAAAAACATTCCAACCGCTTGCCCGATGCCGATATCATTTTCAGCTTGAGCTATCGCCTGGGCCAGATATTGTGGCGTTTCCTCGACCATCCCGAATGAACCGTCGGCCAGCGTCTCGGCAACTTCTTCCGATGTCCGGCCCCAGTACGCTATCTCCAGATCATGAATTATTCCGGCTCCGTTTAAGGCCAGATGGGTTATATAACCGTTCTTCATCAAATCAATTATTACCGGCGGCAAGCCTATTTTCAAGGGATGAGCGCCCATCATCCAGATAATCGCTTTTTTCTGTCGGCGGGCTGTGATAATATCAACGGCCAGGTTTTTAATATCGGCTGCTTTAAGAAAATCGGGCAAACTGTCAAAAAACGGCTTTATCGATTTAGGCAAACCCGCGAATCCATCAATACTGGACCGGGTCTTCCGAGCGCTTGCGGAATATCTTTTGACTTTTTTCAAATCGGCTTTTTTATAATCAGTCATCGTTTATTTACTCCCCCGCGTCGAAAGATTCCCCATATCTGAATTTCTTCAATTCGGCGCGTATCGAACCGAGAAAGAAAACCTCGGTCTGCATTTTTACCGGCAATTTGTACTGATCGTCGGTCAGCCAGATTTTAATCCGGCCTTTGGCTTTGAATATTCCTTCAGATCTCATCACCGGTTCAACAACAATACAATCGAATTCCCCCGCCGGCACTTTGACTCTTTCGCGGTCGTAAACTATCACTTTCAGAGGGTAATTTTTTTTATCCGTATGATTGTCAATTAATATTTCAGCGCCCGGCTGTAAGTCCTGGGTGCGGATGTAATAAAAAGAGGAAAATGCGTCCTGAACGAATGCATAAGTTCGAGTAGTATCCTTGCCAGTGATTGCCAGATGCCGTCGTTGATCGAAATTAGTGATTTTTTCATTCCTATATTTGCCTTCACGCAGCCTCTTGCGAAAATAATGTGAAAATATGCCATCATAATCAATATAGGTAAAAACCGTGTCATTGACTTTGTAAAAAGTCGATATGAAACCGTTAGTCTGCGCCGTCGACCGTACTCTGAAACATTTCGCGCCATCATACGATATTGTATCCATCACTTCCATTATAGCCGTCCCGGCCGGCAAAATGCCATAACTAACGCTGAACTCGAGATACTCGCCGATATCGAATGCCCGGTTTTCGATTTTCCTCTTCCACCAACTTGAATCGGAAGCCCGGGCGATATATGCCGAATCAGGCGGTTTTGGAATAGCCTGTTTTATGGTGTCAAGCACGCTTTTTATTGTATCCGCCGATATTTGATCTTCGCTGACAGCCGCCTGCGCCGCCAAAATCACTAATACCGCTATTAATATTTTTCTCGCGATTTTAATCATGCGCCCTGGATAATTCGATAATCTGAGGAAATATTTTACGGATGATCTCATCCAATTCGAGGAATGTCTGATTATATCGTTCCAGCGAACTGCCGATCGGGTCCTCGACCATTTCCTGCGAGTAATTATATGGCTGAGGGAAACCCTTTAATAGAAATGATTTGGAATAGGCCGACTTGTCAAAACGCAAGATCGCCTCAATATGCTCAGGCGCCATTGCCAAAATCAGGTCGGCTTTGTGGATTAACTCCAGCGCCAGCGGTTTTGAACGATGATCGGTCAGATCGATATCCCAATGCGCCGCCGCCGCGATAGCGTAATCGGTCGCCGGCATGCCATTTATCGTCGCGGTACCGGCCGAATCGATTTTAATGTTATCGAGATTTAAATCAACCGTTAGCTTTCGTGCGATACCTTTAGCCATAGCCGAACGACAGGTGTTGCCGGTACATACAATAAGAACATTATATTCACTATTATCTGTCATTTTAATTCATAGCCTTTTCCAAATCTTCAAGACTGATCACACCTTCCCTTATTAATTTCAATTTCTCCGATGAGCAATTGACAACGGTCGAAGCCTTTCCGGAAGGGCCGACATTGAACCTGCATATGTAATCAGCGTTCATGGTTATTTCATCAGCTATATCTTCCAAAACCAAAGACTGGCTTTGTCCGGAAATATTGGCGCTGGTGGCGGCCAATGGTCGGTCGAATTTCCTGATCAATTCGCGCAATTCATCCGAATCGGGAATCCTGACCCCAACCGAATTGTTGTCTCCGGCGATATGTTCAATCCCTGCTATCCGCGATTTAAATATTAACGTCAGCGGTCCTGGCCAGAAGCGTTCCGCGATCCGCCTGACATCCGCGGGCATATCGACCTGTAATTTTTCAACACTTTCAAGCGAATCACATAGGATCGCTACCGGTTTATGTCGACTTTTCTTGATTCTGAACATCGAGGCTACGGCCTCGGCGCTTTTATAGTCGCACATCAATCCCCAAACCGTATCGGTCGGGGCTAAAATTATTCCCCCTTGCTGTAATATTGATAGCGCGTTATTCAGATTATCGCCGCCGCCTTTTACAATCATTGCAGAACTCTTACCAGCCAGGCGTTTTTGAATCCCATTTCTTTTACATTATCAAGGAATTCTTCGCCTTTATCGGGTTCGAAGAATTCACCCACTCTGACCTTGTAATACGGCATTTGATATTCCACGAACACGCCTTCCGGAAACAAAGCCTCGATATTGGCCGCGAACTCCCTGGCTTCATCGAATGACTTGGTGGCGAAGACCTGGACCCTGAACAATACCGATGGTTGCTCGATTTCCTCCACGGGCGCGGATAGCTCATCCGCGGCCGGAGGTTCGTGCTGTCCGGCGAGTTGATCCGGTTCCGCTGTTTGCGCTTGAGCAGCGTGATGGTTTTTGCCGGTAATTACCGCGTTATCACCGGGAAATCCAAGCGGATCAAAACGGTGTTCAGCCTTGGTACGTTGATCCTCATACATCGATGATTTATGGACGCTCGTTCCACAGCCGATGATAGCGATCAATAATACCAGGTAAAAATTAAAGATATTGCGAATACTTTTCATCTTTTTCCAGTTTGCTTAAAAGTTCTTTAATATCGTTCACTTTGGTCTTGTGAGCTACCATAATTACTTTGCCGGCCTTGACAACGACCAGGTCGGTAATGCCAAAACCTACGATTATATTGTCATCGGTCCGGTTGACAATCGTATTTTCGTAGCTGGAATCCAAAATAGCTTCGCCCAGGATGACATTGCCGTCCGCCTTCGGATTGTAAATCCGCTGAAGCGCCAGCCAGGAACCTACATCATCCCACTTCATATCACCTTTCGCGCAAAGAACGTTATCGGCCTTTTCCAAAATCGCGAAATCGACCGAGATAGTATCACAATCGCGATACAGGCACTTCAACGGTTCTTCGCTCTCATCGGTTTCGATAGATTCAAGATACGTTTTAAGGCAAGCGCTCATGGCCGGCATATATTTATCGAGAGCTTTTAAGAAAGTTCCGACACTCCAGACAAACATACCGGAATTCCACAGATGTTTGCGGTCGAGATAATATTCCTGCGCTTTGGGTCTTTCGGGTTTTTCTTTAAATCTCAGGACATCATAGAATTTAATGCCATTGATTTCCGTCACTTTAGGGCCCATTTCAATATACCCATAACCGGTTTCAGGCCGGCTTGGTATGACGCCGATAGTAATTAATTTCTCCTCCCGGGCAGCCAACCCTGAGGCTGATTCCAACAGCCTGACAAGCTGTTCCCTGGGTTCGATTAGATGATCGGATGATAACACTATCATCACCGCGCCAGGATCTTCTTTCTGAATGTGTGCCGCCGCCAGAGCCAGCGCCAGACAGGTATTTTTGCCTTCGGGTTCCAACATCAGGTTTTTACGAGTAACTTTTTGCGTATTTTCCAGAATTTGATTTTCAATATCGGCGCCCGCGACAATTATAATTCGGTCCAAAGGTATCAATGGCTCAATCCGTTCGACAGTCTCGTCAAGCATCATTTTATCGGATGTCAGCTTTAAAAGCTGCTTGGGGTTTTTCCTCGTCGAGAGCGGCCAAAATCTCTCGCCCCTGCCACCTGCTAATATCACGCCATAATTCATCTTATTCACCTTTGTTTTTACTTTTGGGCACCGCCATCGTTTTATATTCGTAGAGGTATCTTTTGATCTTTTTAGTCGATGTCTTCTCGAAATCCTCAGCCCTTAACTTTATATATTTTACACGTTTATAATCGGCCAAATGTTCACATTGTTTCGCCGCTTCGAGCTTTATTGTCTGTTCAATATGTGTTTCGCTTAAAGTAATTCCTTTTTCCTCGGCTCTGGCGCTGAAATAATCCAGGTCTGGAACAATAATAGCCTCAATCGCCTCGCCGCCGCCGGAACCTTCGACAGGTCTCCCAAGCACCAATGCTTCCATAATATACGGTGACGCGCTTAAGGCGATTTCAATCTCCTCCGGGTAAACGTTTTTGCCGCCAGGAGTTACGATAAGGTTTTTCTTCCGTCCGGTAATGTAATAAAAGCCTTCGCTATCTACTCTGGCCAGGTCACCCGTATGCAGCCAGCCGTTTTTGAGCACCTCGGCCGTGGCTTTTTCGTTTTTGTAATAACCTTTCATTATCATTGGCCCTCGAGCGACTATTTCGCCTACTCCCGTCGAATCGATATCGACCAGCTTTATTTCGGCTCCCGGCAAGGCTTGTCCAATTGAAGCGTTTCTGTAGTTTTTCGGAGGATTAAAAGTCAGCACCGGCGCCGACTCGGTTAAGCCATATCCCTGAATCAGGCGAAATCCAAGGCTATTGAAAGCCTCGGCAATATCGGGAGCCATTGGAGCGCCGCCCACAGCCATCAACCGCAATGTGGATAAGCCGGCTTTTTCGCGAAGCCCGCTGAACAATTTCCCGCCCGCTTCGACCCTGGCCGTTTTTTTGAGAAACCTTCTCAAACCAAAAATAGTCCTGAATATCGCCCGCGTAAATGGCGGCTTCTTCTCAATCGCCTTAGTCAAACCGATATACATCTTTTCAAAAACCAGCGGTACGCCTACCAGCACAGTAGCCGAGGCTGATTTAATATCTTCGACAATCAGCTTTGAGGCTAATCCTCGAGCGTACGTAATCGACGCGCCCAATGCTAATGGCATCAGAAAACCGACAGTGCATTCGAAAGTGTGATGAATGGGCAAAATCGATATAAAATTATCTTCCGGGACGATAATATTCATTAATTCAACGCCATAGACATCGCTGGTAATATTGCCATGGGACAGCATCACACCCTTGGCCAGCCCGGTTGTGCCGGAGGTGTACAGCAAAGCCGCTAATTTATCGATACTGACATCGGGCGGTGTAATTTCCGGCGGATCCTCATCTTTGAAAAGGTAGGGTGTTTTATTGTCATCATGATCCATGCAGATGACAACTTTCAGAGTATCTATGTTATCGATAAGCGGTTCGATTTCGGGCAAAAACTTTTCCGAGACGACAACGACTTTAGCATGAGAGTCACGGATTATATAACTCCATTCGGCTATCTTAAGATTGGCATCGAGCGGCACATTAATAGCGTCTAAAAACAATGTAGCGAAATAGGCAATCCCCCAGGCAGGCTGATTTGCCGATAGAATAGTGACCTTGTCATCCGGTCCGATACCGGCTTTGGCCAGCGCCGAAACCGCCTGCCTGACCATAAAATAGAAACCGTCATAGGTGATATCCCGGAAACGGTCGCCGGTATAATACCTCATCGCGACCCGCTTGCCGTATTTTTGGCAACTGCGAACCAACATCTCCGGGATAGTGAGCTTGTCTAAAGATTTTTGTTCATCCATAATCGCCGCTTTGCTTTAGGCCCATTATTATCCATATAATCGTGTAAATATATGACCGATACGGCCTATTGGCAAGCTTTTATAATAGAGGAGTTTCCCCGAAAATTTCGTCAAGCTGGTTGAGCTTATGAAGACTACTCCCGTCCAAGTTGTGTCGGGTCGTAGGGCAAAGCCCGTGACCCGACACTGAGTTACCCTCTCATGCCGCCGGGTCACGCCCTACGTGCTACGACCCGGCGGAACTGGCGGCAAGAACAAAAACAACGGCGGAGATTCCCCTTTTTTTCAGAAATTATATTTTCCAGATTTTTAAAAGTCAATCCTATGAGTTTATTAATGTTCTACGAAATTGTACCAGATTTTCGGGAAAAATCCTTGTTATAATTCGAAAGCCGGTATGCGAATTGACCCATACTGAAAGGTTGGTTCCGGCTCTGAACAGAATTTGGTCGGCCTGTGCTCAAATGAGGCGTCGATTAAAGACAAAGCGATATCAATATCATATTACAATCACCGCCGCGCCGTTAAACCTTCCATTACGGAGATCATCCAGAGCTTGATTGGCCTCGGCTAACGGATACGGATGGACCTCGGTTTTAACCGGAACTTTCGGGGCTAAAGCCATAAATTCCTCGCCGTCGCGGCGGGTAAGATTAGCCACCGACCGGATAACCCTCTCGCCCCAGAGTATCGAGTAAGGAAACGATGGTATATCGCTCATATGAATTCCAGCGCATACCACTATCCCGCCTTTGACGACCACTTTCAGGGCGGTCGGCACAAGTTCGCCGACTGGAGCGAAAATGATCGCGGCGTCAAGCGGCTCCGGCGGTCTCTCATCGGCGGCTCCGGCCCAGACCGCGCCAAGCCTTTTCGCGAATTCCTGACTACTGGCATCGCCTCTACGGGTAAACGCGTACACCTGCCGCCGCTGATAATTAGCTACTTGAATAAGTATATGAGCCGCCGCACCGAATCCATAAAAGCCCAGACGCTTGCCATCACCGGCCATACTCAATGCCCGGAAGCCGATCAAGCCGGCACATAAAAGCGGCGCGGCCTGAAGATCGGGGTAATCGACTGGGATTGGAAAGCAGAATCTCTCATCCGCTACACACATCTCGGCAAAACCGCCATTGATCTGATAGCCGGTATACCGGGCGGAATCGCAAAGATTTTCAGCACCGGAGACGCAATATCGACACTTGCCGCAGCTCCAGCCCAGCCAAGGCACTCCTACCCTATCACCGATTGAGTAATGCGAGGCGTTTTCGCCGATTCCAATCACTGTTCCTACGATTTGATGCCCGGGGATTATAGGCAGATTCGGTTCGGTCAGTTCGCCATCGACTACATGCAGATCGGTGCGGCAGACTCCGCAAGCACTCACTTTAAGAACCACCTGCCCTTTAGCCGCTACGGGATCAGGAAGTTCGACTAATTGAAGAGGTTGCCCTGGTTTATTTAAAATCATTGCCTGCATGATTAACTCCCTATCAATTTATTCGCGTCGCATATTCGATTAAATAGAAATTAATACGTATTTTATCAACGGTCAAATATTAATTAGGAATGGTATGAGAATAATTAATTCAAAAAAAAATCAGGTCACACCAAAACGGGCATGACCTGATGGAATACTCCACATAATTTTAAGCGAACTAGTGTCTTATTCCGTAGGTGAAATCGGAATAATCTTGGTTCCTGTTACAATAGGATTTTCACAGAATGGCCAGCCTCCAGGTAATGGATTAGGTACATCGCCGATGGTAAGATAGAGCGGCTGATATTCAGGGCAGAACAGCAGAGCAGGAGCGGTCGGGTCACTCCGGTTG
>CAZFSN010000027.1:0-21890 GCA_964521815.1 uncultured Ignavibacteria bacterium
CCATATGCTTTATCTTGGTTCTTTTTTTAGCCATTGAATTGCTCCATGTCTGTACCGCCCGATTTATCAAAACCGGAATTTTTGATTTCTTCAAGGACATTATTTACATTATCCAGCTTGTCCTGTGTCATACTAAATAAAGCCGATAACCCTGAATTGGCATCATTATGGGAATTTATCAATTCCCGCCCCAGTTTGCCGGCGGCTTGATAATCATTGGCCAAAAATGCCGCTTTGAACTCGTAATATAGGAGGCCAAGATCGTGGCCAAATTTGCCTCTGGCGTCGCAACAGACTTTCCTGACATCCGAAAACTTGTTGAGTTCGAAAAGCGATTCGAGCCAAAGTCGATATGCCTGCGCGGCCTGATTGAGATTGTTTTGCCGGATTGCCATTTCCACCGCCAGACGGCAATTATCCACGGCACGGGCGTACTTTTTTACGCCAAAGCTATTTTGCGCGAGCTTGTAAAATTTATCGAATCCCAGGCTGCCCAGGCCGTTGGATTTTTTACTCTCAAGATAATTTTTCACGATCGGTCTATTCATATTATCTCAAACCATAATTGTTGACTGACTTTTTATAATTCTGGCCGGCACGCCGGCGGCGGTAGCTCCGTCAGGAATATCCATGGTAACGACGGCTCCCGCTCCGATTTGTACTTCTTTGCCAATATGTACGCCCATCAGGATAACGCTGCCCGCCCCGATATCACAGCCGTCATCCAGTATCACCGGCGCGTGCGCAATCGGCCGATGTAGAATCGGCCCCGGTTTAGATTTCGCGACATGGGCCGAGGACATGATTTTTACGCCCGGTCCAATACCGACGTTTTTGCCGATAGTAATCCCGCCGGAGGCATAAATAAAACATTGAGGTCCGATCCAGGTGCCGCTGCCGATTTTGAGATGTTTATCAAAATAAGCTTTAAGAATAGTATCATGGCCGATATAAACATCATCGCCAATTTCGATATTTTCGGGGAAAAACAATTTCGCTCCGTTTTCTATAATTACGTTTTCACCTGACGAACCGAGTTTATTCTCAAAATCGAGACCCGCGCCATGTGTTTTCCATTTAGGCATATATCACCTTTTCCGGCCGGATCCTTTCACCGGGCCGCTTTCGGCCGGCATTTTCGGTACTAACGTCTCATCGGTACTCTCGATATGGAAATCGGGATGTCGTTCACCTGTTCTTAACCTGCCGACGCCGGGGACTCCAATTTGAAAAGCCGAATATTTTAATAATTGGTCTAAATTTTGATCGACATTTTTATCGGCTTTTTTCGCCGGTTTGGAAATCGTTAATTTTGTCATTAATCAACCTTATCTCGCGCTTATTTTCTGTTTATTATTGAGATATATCTCAAATTTTTCGGAAGGATTTACATGCCTTTCCGAAGCCCACACCCAGGCCGGCAATTCCGGTGAACCCAGAGACTGAATCCGGGTAATCAGAAACAAACCATGACCGGTTTTTACCACAATTCCAAGTTCCTCGATAATATCAACGATGGTCCCGGGTTCGGTTTCCCGATAGACGTTTTCCGATAGATCGAAATAATGTCCCCGCCAAATTATCATTTTCTTATCATCAAGCCAGGTATAAGCGCCCGGACCCGGGTGAGTGTATGCCTGAATCATATTGTGCAAAAATAAGGACCCTCTACCCCAATCGATAATTCTATCAGCTTTGACCTTTTTAAATATTAATTCTTTATCGATTCGCCTGGGAATCTTTCCGGTTTTGCCGAGTTTGTTTAAAAAATCCTCTAATAAACGATAATAACCGCAGGCGGCTTTGGTTTTGACAGACCTGAGATCATCAAGCGGATTTAATTCGATATCCGTATTCCCCAAAACCGTAAAGAAAGGAGGTTCAAACGCGATTTTTTGAACGCCTTCATAATCGGCAATATCCTGTTCCAAAATCAGCTGTATCTCCGCCGTCGCGCAGCCGTTGTACAATTCGGCGGCGACATCTACGAGAAATTCACCGTCAAATTGGCCGGCGAGATTACTGCCGACCCTGGCTATCCGCGATTTTACCGGAAGTTTTAGTGTATTGGGCCATTCCAGATTTATTAACACGTCTGTTTCGATAACTCTATCGTCACGGCTTGAGGCCGATATTTTCATTATCTTGAGATCAAACTCGCCGGCCAGACCGGAAAAATCGACGCTGTCCGTTGAAACATTAAGGCTCTTTTCCGGGATAACTACCCTGGTTACCGGAAAGCCCTTACGACATAGTTTTTCCAGGCAGTAAAGAGCAAGCGATGTATTTCCGGCGATGATTATATCCATAACCCTAAACCGTCACCGTTTCGTTCTTTTTCGCGAACAGCTTTAAAGCATCAACTACCCGAGACATTTCCGATTCGGTCATATCATTATAAAGCGGCAAACTGAGGGAGTGATTGTAGATATGAAACGCTTCAGGAAATTCATCCGGAGTAAAACCGTACCGCAGTCGGTAGTATTTTGTCAATGGTACGCAATAAGTGCCGATAGCGGCCTCGATATCATGAGAATTAAGAAAAGCGATGAGCGAATTCCTGTCGAACCGGTCGGGAACTTTCACTAAAAAAGTCTGTATGTTCCATTCATTCCAGGCTTCGGTAGTCAGGGGTTCAAGCCAGTCTGTTTCGTTAAGCAACGATCGATAAAGATCGGCTAATTGACGTCTCTTTTCCAGGAATGATTGATAACGCTCCATCTGGACAGCCCCGATTGCCGCCTGAAAGTCGGTCATCCTGTAATTCAAACCGGGATAAATGAAATCGCCGTTATCGCCGCCATGGTTTCTCAAACTTCGAATAATATTAGCGGTAACCCTGTCATTAGTAACGACCGCGCCGCCCTCGCCGGTTGTCAGTAATTTGCGGGGATGAAAACTGAAGGCGGCCAAATCGCCCATCGTGCCGCAGTAATTATCTCGATACTTCGAGCCCAGAGCGCAGGCCGCGTCTTCCACGACCGCTAATTTATATTTATTGGCGATCTCCAGCACCGGCTCCATCTCGACCGGTACGCCAAAAGCGTGAACCGGTATTATAGCTTTGGTTCGCACACTGATACTATTCACCAGCTTGCTTTCATCAAAATTAACACTGCCCGGCCGACAATCCACGAAGACAGGTACTGCTCCCAAAATTTCAACTACATTGGCGGTTGCCGGAAAAGTAAACGCCGGCACAACTACCTCATCCCCCGGCTTTATATCGGCGGCAATCAATGACAGATGAAGCGCCGCCGTGCCGGATGAAACACATACCGCCTGAGCTATGCCCAAATAATCAGCCAACAGCATTTCAAAACGTCTGACAAACGGGCCATTGACCAGCATCCCCGATTTCAGGACCTGGCTGACAGCTTCAATTTCAGCGGGCGATATATTCGGCTTTATGAGTTTTATCGGCGAAGATTTTTCCATAATACCAGGTTGCCGTCCTTCTTAAACCCTCTTCAAGACCGATCTTGGCTTCAAAGCCTAATATCTTCTTGGCCTTATCGATACTGGGAATGCGTAATTCGACATCGGCATAGTCTTTGGGTACATAGACGATTTTTGATTTCGAATAGGTCACTCTGACAACCGCCAGAGCCAGTCCATGAATCGTCGTGGTGCCGCGCGGATTGCCGATATTGAAACATTGACCGATAGCTTTCGGCTTTTTCAGGCATAACATCACACCATCAACGAGATCATCGACATAACACCACGATCTTATCTGATCGCCGTCGCCCCGAATTACCAGATCGCGATTTTGCAGGGCATTGGCGATAAAATGATGAATCGCGCCCTCGCCTATTTGGCCGGGGCCATATATATTAAAAGGCCTGATCGACAAAGTCGGCATTTTCTTTTCCGTGTAATAACTGTAGGCCAGATGTTCGGCCGCCAGTTTGCTGACCGCGTATGTCCAGCGGGCGTTGCCGACCGCCCCCAGCGCGGTAGTATCATTTTCTTCCGAACGGAAGGCGTAGGCGCCGAATACCTCGGAGGTGGAAAAATCAATTACGCGCTCGAGATTATCCAGTGAGGACGCGGCTTCCAGAAGGTTTACCGTACCCAGAAGGTTAACTTTCATAGTGGTGATCGGGCTTCTGATTACAGTATCGATACCGGCAATAGCGGCCAGGTGAATGATGATATCCGCGCCTTTCATGCTTCGAGCCAGCTTTTCATAGTCGAGAATATCGCCCTGCACCAGTTTGAGATTACGGTGGTCTCTGTAAATCGTGTCCTTTAAACTGTCCCTGGCCAAATTGTCATAAATAATGATTTCATTATTTTCGACAAGCCGGCCGACAAGAGCGCTGCCGATAAAACCGGCCCCGCCGGTCACAAAAATCTTCTTTCCTTCAATCATCTTCTTATCCCAATATTTGTTCATCCGGCGATTGCATGAACCGGTGACCGTTTTTTACGAAATCGTATAAGTACATATATTGTTTTAAAATCTTCCGCGGATTGTGATATCGCTCGACCCAGGCTTTACCTGCCAGGCCGCGTTCAGTTATGCTGACTCTGTTAAGCAGATAGGACTCTATCTTTGACGCCAGATCATCAGGTGTGATCCAGACAATCGGATTATCGGGATATATACTGGCCGCGAAATTAGATATACCGCCGAATACCACATGACCGGCGGCCATCGATTCTATCGCCGACACCCCGTATATCCCGACCGAAATCTGGTCATAGGTCATATGCGCCTGGCTTTTTATCTCGAGGCATTCCTCGTTAGTCTTGCCCTCGATAATAACCGGCTCTATATCATATTTTTTCTGAAGCGACTCCACCGCTTTTATAAACAGGTCGGTCTTTTTTATATGCCGGTTGGTAGTGGGATGAACGATTCTGATCGTGCCCTCCGGTTTGGGCGCCGGTTTCACTCTTGAGGCGTCGAACATCATATTGATATGATAGAAAAACGGTGAGTTTTCCAGCATGGTATAATCCCAGGCCGCCAGCCCGGTTATTTTATTCTGCTGATGCCAGCTGTAAATGGCTTTGGCGTTTTGACGGAGCTCGCTGCCGTAATATTGGACAATAGTGTTCGTGGGTTTGATACAATTAAGCAGTGGAAAATCAGCGTTTTGTTTAGGAAATCTGCCGATATGCAGAAAATCGGCATTTTTAATGATCTGCCTGGCGGTTTCCCAATCTTCGCTATTTTTTCGAGAGAGAATTATATCATGATCATAGGACAGATAATCGTCCTGAAAAATAATGCATCTGGCGCGATGAATCGTATGTTCATTGATCAATCTGAACAAGCCGGTAACTTGCCCGGCAATATTGAAATCGGCCACAATCGCGATATTCATGCCGGTTTTTTTGTCGCGTAAATTTTCCGGCACATGCTCATTGAACAGTTCCAGTTTATCAGAACTCATGGCCGCCATCGATTGAGATGAGATAATTGCCGGAGATTTATATTCGGCGTTATTTTTCATGACAATCGCGCCGGGTTTTGGGCCCGGTTCGCGGATTGGCGTCTCATCCGTTACGATGTTTTGGTCAGGCGCGGTTTTACCGGTTTTGGTCTCAAGCTCCTTGAGGAAAGAATGCGCGTGCTCTAAGGCCTCGGTGTAATTGCCGTTGTTCCAGCATAGTTCAAATAAATTCAGAAACGCGTCCTTAAAGACCGGATTTATTTTCAGGGCTTTTTTGAAAAGCTCGCGGCTTCGTTCAATATTGCCTTGCCCGAAATTAATAGCCCCCAGATCATTTAAAGATTGTATATCTTCAGGGTTGAGTTCCAAAACTTTTTCGAAATCCTCGATCGCTTCCGACAGGCGATTTTGACTGGTATGGATCAAGCCCAGATTAAAACACGCGTCGGCATGCGAGGGTTCTGATTTCAGCACCCTTTTGAACGCCTTTTCCGCCGAAATGAAATTGTTCGATCGGGCGTAAGCGGTACCCAGCAAATGGATGGCCGCTATATCATCAGGGTTTTCTTCGAGAAACTTCCGCAATTCACTGACGGCCTGCTCATAACTGTTCGTTTCGAATAAACCGGAAATCCTATCGGCAATAGCCGGCCCTTCGGGGGTCGCGGTATCTGTTTTCATTATTAAACCTCTTATAGATTTTTAAACTGTCGTATCCAGCAATATCCCGGTGAACAACATCGAGTAATCGGGAATTGACACTTCTTTACTGTAATTATTATCGGAATTCCGCTCGATTTGTTGACCCGATTTTAATCCATAAATAGCTTTCATTAAATTGGCGGCCTGGTCGACTAAAGAATTCAATCCGGTTAACAAATCTTTTACCATATCTTTTAATTTATCGGTATCGATCGCATTGCGTTTTTTCATTATTTCCCGCTTTTTCTCTTCCAGTTTTATTTTTTTCTGTTTCAATTCGGTAATTTTGTCCTGATTTACGGCGGGCGATTTATCAGGTTGGTTTTCGGCTTCATCTATTTTAGCCGATACCCGGTCCAAAGCCGCTTCCAGCCTGGAGACAACGACATCAAGTTTCATTTTCTTTTGATCCGACTTCGTTGATTCATCAACAGTGATATCAATTGTCGAGTCCTTTGATGCATTGACCTGAAGTTCGTTCGATTTCTCGGCCGGCTTGTCTTTCATTGTCGCGGTCGCTTTTCCGGCCACGGCTACTATTTTGCCATTGACGAACGCGTAGCGAACCGATATATCTTCGCTGGTGATTTCTTTATTATGATATCGGGCATAATTCCTGTAATGGGCTATATGGCGGCTTTCGTGGGCGACGACATGGCCTATCGTGTCGGTAATCGGCGCCGTTTCGGTCATACCATGCCCTTTATAGCTGATAACAAAATTACCAATATTTCTGTCATCTACCCGCATAGACGGTATTTTCATAACAGCGTTAATCAGGCTGTTTGTTTATTTTTAAAAATACTGAACCGAATATCGTATTCCGGGTTATTGAGAACCATTTGAAGAGCCGTCAGCCGCTTGATATTCAGAACAATCGGCCCCTGCAGATTGACCGACATCTGTTCCGGGTGCCCCTTGGGAACAGTCACTATCACATATATCTGGTAATCTTCCTGGTTTTCCGAACCTTCTAAAATTTTGATATCATGGCCCGACACATCAACTGTATATTGATCAGCGACAAGTCTTGGATCGATGATTACGAAGCAGACCGTTGAGTCGTTCAGCGATTGCAGCCATTTAAACGGCTCCGATTCGGGCTTGGAAATGATGATGAATTCGGATAATTCGCCAAAGCCGATAATAGGCTTAACGAATTTAATCACATCGCTGCTTTTGTATTTTACCGACCCGAACCTTGATGTTTCAATATCCGGCAACAATACCTCCTAGCGCAAAAAATCCATTAATGATGGCTGAATCATTCTGGCCGCCGAGGCCAGCGCCGATTGATATGTTACCTCGGCTGTGGTTAATTCGGTTATCACCTTTAACATATCGGCATCTTCAACCCTGGATAACTGCTCGGTAACCAGAAGCTCCTGTGACAGCAGTCGGCTTTGCGATGCTTCCGACCGAATATGCCTGGCGCCCACACTTGATCGGGAAGTCAATAATTGGTCTAGAGCTTTATCGAAAACGTCAAGGGTGGAATTTATCTCCTCGACATTATTGCGTTCGAGAGCCTTGCTTAAAACCAGCATATTACCCATCAAATCACCGGCGCCAAAAATACCCAGGGCGGATGCCGACCGGCCGCCGTCGGCTTCGGTAATCATAAACGACCTGTCATCAAAATCCGATTTCACCATGATACCGGTCTGATCGCTATTCAGAAAAGCCTTGGCGTTTATTCCCGCCCGGTTAATCCTATCGACAATATCAAGAATAGTGGCATTCGGATCATTAGCCAGGGGCGTTAAATCCAGATCGACATAATCATGGCCGTTGGAAATTCTGATCACACCCAATTCGAGTCCCGCATTGCTGTTTAATGAACTTAGAAGAGTGTTATATGTCAGCCTGGGATTGACATCGCCGCCAATAAGACTGCCAAATTCGGTACTTTTCAGCAAGCCTAAATCGGCGGCCAGGGTTTCACCGGCGGCTGATTCCTGAATTTGTATATGCATCGGTTCTAAATCTTTGCCATTCAACTCGCCGTTCATGGCGCCTTCAATACCCAGACTGGCTGCCGTACCGCTATTGCCGGTATCCTCTATTGCCAGGTCATACGGGATGGCGTTGGTATCGGTTATGACCAACCTGTTTTCGGTGGGATGAATCGAGGCCGTGACATTATTAATACCCGCCGCGGCGAGTTCATTGTTGATAGTCGTCAGAGCGTCATCCAAATCGGCGGCGGCGGAAATATCGATATTGGCTACCAGCGCGTTATCGGCGGTCCTGATAACAAATGTTCCGGGAATCTGTTCAATTCCATTGCCGCTATTCAACATTGAAAGCGGTGTATCAGCAGTGATATGCATCGATGATGAATCTTCAATAAGAAAACCGGAACCGCTTTCATTTATTGAAGCGGTCACATTCGGTATGCCCGCGCCGTTTATCGTATCGAGCATTTGCTGTATGTTGCGCACATTGGCCGCTCCCAGATCGACTGTAAATGAGCCGTTGACGGTATTTATGACAAACTGCCCGGCGCCCATATTTACGCCATTACCGGCATTTAGATTCGATAACCAAAGAGCCGGTTGAAGGCCGGGGTTCAAATCGGCGCCCTCACCCAGGATATTTACCTGATGAGTAAGAAATTCGCTGCCCAATGAGTTAATTCGCAGAAATGAATCTCGTTCGGTTTCCATGAGCATATCTTGAAAATCACCCTGATAGGCAACCCCAATTTCGTTGGCCTGCATCGCCGCCATATTAGTCCTGGAGCCGCTGAATATATATTTACCTTGAAATTGCGAATTGGCGGCGTCCATGATTTGGTTAAATAACTCCAGGGCATTGGTCGCGCCGGCCACCCTGGCGGCTTCATCATAGGTGTCATTGCCCAATTGAACACCTAAATCCTTGGCGCTGATAATCAGTTCATTGATATCATTCATCGCCTGATCGGAAAAATTCAGCCACGATTGCGCGTGCTGGACATTTATGCCGAACTGGGCGATATCATTAAGACGAGACCGAAAATTGAGATCTTTTGTAATGCCCAAAGGATCATCGGAGGCTCGATTAATCCTTTTTCCCGATGAAGCCATCGTTTGAAGATTTAAATACCGCGATGTCGAATTGGTTAGATTACGCAGTATCCTGTCGGATATCATTTTATTCGTTACTCGCATATACCGACTCCGCTTAATTTATCGACAAGCCATATGTCATACTTATCTTGTCTCATTAAATAAATAGCCTGATTTAACGCTCCCAATGCTGTGATCATCTCTGTTACCATAGATATCGGGAAAAATCATTTTTGCTTTAAACGTTTTGATTTCAAAATATTGGCGACTTCCCGCAAATCCTCTTTTAATGCCAGCGAGGCGGACCTATTCTCTTCCTGTATTCTTTTGAATATTTCCTCCCGGTGAACCGAGACTTTGTCGGGAGCGACTATGCCAAGTTTGACCTGTTTGCCTAAAATACCCAGAACCGTGATCTTAATGTCATTTTCGATCGTAATGGATTCACCCAACTTCCGTGTCAGGATTAACATCTTAATACTCCATTGTTTGGCCTTAACGGCCGACTAAGCCCATGCCGTTTATAATCGTATTTAAAGCTTCATCCATAGCTGTAATTACCCTGGCCGCGGCTTCATAAGCATGTTCGTACTTGATCATATTAGTCATTTCTTCGTCTAATGACACGCCCTCGATAGCCTGGCGGTTATTCTCGATGTTAAAGACAAGGGATTCCTGATTATCGGAGATATTTTGCGCTTCCTTCGTTCTAACTCCGATTGTACCGATCATAGCGTTATAAAAATCTCCGATAGTAGCGGCGTTGCCGCGCATTATCCTTTCATTCCTGATTCCGGCAATTCTTAAAGCGTTGGAATTATCGCCGATTTCACCGTTCAACGATGACGCAACATAGCCGTCATTCTGAATAATAGAGTCATCGAGTTGGATATCCGCTGCGCCGGTAGTACCGGAGTCAAAGAAATCCCGGCCGGTTTTGCCGTCTAAACCATAGCCCTCTCTATGATATTGATTGACTTTTTCGACGAGCGCCAATGCCAGTTCGTCAAGTTCCTGCTGACGCTGGTCGATGAGCGTATCACGCGTTTCAATCAAACCGGCCAACTGGCCGCTTTCGATATCGGGTTTGACCCCTGAAGCGACAAACTGAATCTCACTTATAACATTAGCCCCCTTTTCGGTCGAGACCGCTTGGAGCTCCGAGACTTCATTGCCATCCACTAAAGCGATAGAGCCGATCATCACGGTATAATTACCGGATGATTGTTCAAATGCCTGAATATTAGCATAACTGGATAATTCGTCTATCAGGTAATCGCGCCTGTCTCGCAAATCGTTGGCGACATGACCGGATAACTCGGCTGTATTGATTGAATCGTTTAAAGCTGCCAGCTGGTTCGCGATATTATTGACATAACCGACAGTTTTTTGGATATCATCATCTAATGATCTTCTAAAATCATTCAGTTGATCGGTGGATTGATGCAGCGCGTTGATTAAAATATTGGCTTGTTCTTTGACCGATACGCGGGCGGCCTGGCTGTCGGGATTAGTCGCCAGATCCTGCCAGGAATTCCAGAATTCATCCAGTACCGAAGAGAAGCCGGTATCCGAAGGTTCGGCAAAGATACGTTCGATCTGTCCCCAGCCCTGGCTCAACATCTGCCATCTGCCGGCAGATTCGCTTTCTTGCCTGAATTGATCATCCAAAAATTGCGTCCGCAGACGCCTGATATCCGTTACTTCGACTCCGGTTCCGAAACTGCCCTCGGCAGACCACAGCGGGTTGGTGGCCGACAGCATTGCCTGCTGTCTGGTAAAACCGGGAGTGTTGACATTGGCTATATTATGACCGGTCACATTCAGGGAAAATTGCTGGGATAGAAGGGCTCTCTTACCTATTTCCAATCCTACATTAATTCCATACATCTCACTTCACTCCTCAAACCGACCGGTTGATTATATTACCCTCTCGTAATTCAGCCTGACCGGGTCCCGGTTTCTGATAAATCGGGGATGGCCGGCTGGCTATTATCTTCATGGATTCGGCTATCAATTGGCGCGATTTTTCGATTAATCGGTGATTCCGCCGACTCTTTTCTTCCACCCGCGCGTGGGCGCTTTGAATCGCTTCGCGCAATAGCTGAAGTTTCTGACTGGAAATCTTGTCGAGGCGCGGCAGTAAATCCGAGAGTTTTAATTTGTCGCTCTTAAATTTCAATTTCGAAGAAATACCATTAACGGCTTCAATTCTTTTCTTCTCGAGAAAATGAGCTTTGTTGCACAAAATATCCAATTCGGTATTAGTCTTGCTTAATTCAGCCAGGTCCCGGCTGACTATCTGCTTATGCTGTTGATCAAGCAGAGCGAGAAACCTGTTAAAAGTTTCAAATTCCTCGTTTAATATGTCTGTTAAATCTGCCATAAATTTCATCCATTTATTTCATTATCGGGATTTCCATAAATTCTATAACCCCTCATACATGTCCATAATGTTGCTCACGTATTTGCGGGTTTCTTCATACGGAGGAACACCGTTATATTTTTCAACCGCCCCGGGACCGGCATTGTAGGCGGCCAGGGCATTCGTAATATTACCTTCGAATTTCTTTATCAACGATGACAGATATTTGGCGCCGGCCTGAATATTCTGCTTGATATCGAAAGGATCGGAAACACCCAGCATCAGGGCCGTACCGTCCATCAACTGCATCAAGCCTTTGGCCCCTTTGGCGGAGATGGCATAGGGATTACCTCCGGACTCCTGCATGATAACAGCCTTTACCAGTTTGGGGTTGACATTGTTTTCTTCGGCGGCGTTCGCGATAATTCCGTCCAGATGTTTTAAGTCATCGGTTCTTGAAATTCCCATTGGCGGCTTCGGCTTGGTTTTAATATTAGGGCGATAATAGGCGGGTTTTGAAGAAATATTATCATAGGTTTTCACCTCGGATGGATCAAGGCCCAGCCGCTTGGCGTAGTTTTTCATTAGCATATCGCCGATTCCGAAAGGTCCGGACTCCGCCATTTTCTCAGACAGCCCCTCATCGAATAGCTGGGTATATATTTCCGAACCCATACCTTCGCCCAGCAAAGATGATTCTTGCGAAGCTGAACGCATGGTTTTCAGCATGTAATAGACGAACAGTGATTCAAATTGCTCGCAGGCTTTTTTCAGTTTGGCCAGTTGGGCTTGCTTATCTTTATCGCCTGTCTTGACTGTATTAACATCTTGATAAACTGAATCAACCGCGGTGATATTCATCATGACCCCATATTTATAAAATAACCAATTCGGCTCGCAGCGCCCCGGCGGCTTTCAAAGCCTGAAAAATCGCTATAATGTCCCGCGGTGTCGCGCCGATTGAATTTAAGGCTGTGGCTAAATCACTTATATTAGCTTGCTGATCCAAATATAATATTCTGGCCTTTTCGGCCGTTGCCGTTATCTGCGCCTCTCTGGTTAAAACCGTCTTTCCCTGTGAAAACGCTTCAGGCTGAGAAACCAGCGGCGTAGCCTGGATTTCGACAGTGAGATTTCCGTGAGCCAGCATAATCGATGATATCGTTACATGCTCGCCGGCTACTATCGTACCGGTCTTTTCGTTGATTACGACTCGCGCCGGAGTATCTGGTTCGATATTCAGATTTTCAATCTGGGCCATTAGCTTGACTAATTCGCCGTCTGCTCGCCTCGATTCGGATAAAACGATTTCGACATTGGCTTCATTAACGGGGATTGCTTTTAAATCGTGGAAATTGTAGTTGATAGCCTGAGCCAGTCTGTTGGATGTAGTATAATCGGGCGACAGCAAACTCATTTTTAATGATTCAGTCGGGCCCTGATTTTCTATTCCCTTCTCGACAGCCCCTCCACCGGGAATTCTGCCGACCAGGGTGTAATTGTTGATTATCTGGTCGCCCAGCCCGGAACTGATATTAAATCCGCCGATAGAGATAGCTCCCTGGCCGACAGCATAGACAGTACCGGAGGCATCAGCCAACGGCGTATATAATAACGTCCCCCCTTGCAAAGAGGAGGCATCACCCATAGATGACACCGTTATATCGAACCTTGAACCAATATCCATATTGGGCGTCAACTCGGCGGTCACCATCACCGCCGCGATATTTTTAACTTTGACCTGCGTCGGGTCAACCGTCACGCCCATTCGCTCCATCATGTTGACCAACGATTGTACCGTAAAGCGCGTCGACTTCGAATCTCCGGTGCCATCCAGGCCGACTACCAGGCCATAACCGAGAAGTGGGATTGAGTTTTCCACCTGAAACCGGGCGATATCCTTCACTCTTACCTGATTGGAAGAAGCCGTTAAACAAATACTTAAGATCAATGTCAATATCGTTAATTTCTTCATGTTAGAATATCCAGTTAAGCAATCTCGTTACAAAGCCCGGGCGGCTGCCGGTAGCAATCGCGCCCGTGTTCTTGGTCGATATTTGGGCGTTGGCGATTTGATATGAATAAATCGTATTGGCCTCGGAAACATCGCGGGACCTCACGATCCCGGACAAGAACATCGTTTCCTCTTCTTCGTCAACAGTCACTACCCGGTTGCCTTCGATTATCAGATCGCCATTTGGCTTTACATCGATTACCTGAACCGTCATTTTAGCCTGGAATGAACCGCTTTTTTCGGTCTGACCTTGACCGTCATATTTCAGATTGTCTTTGCCGGAAGCTCCCCAGAGCGGTATAAAATCAAGCGGACCCAGACCGGCCGTGCCTTCAGTCCCGGCCTCCGAGCTTTTTTCGGTCGAGGTCTTGGCTTTATTACTGGCTCTCGAGTTTTCTACGATCAAAACTGTGATCAAATCGCCTACGTCGCGGGCTTTTACGTCCGTGAATAACGACCGGCGCGTGGCTTCATTGCTATAAATTTGATTGCTTAGAAATAAGGCGGCGATCAAAGCTAATCCAATCGTTTTTCTCATCAAGACTCCTTTATCTTACAACTACCGTAAGCGAATCGATGACTTCGGCCTGGATAATTTTTTTTGACCCCAGGTTGGTCACTCTGATTAAATCTCCCACGGCGCCTTTCTGGCGAGCCTCGCCATCGGCGGATACTTTAACCAGCCCTTTATCGACCAAAATCTTGACCTTATCACCTTGATTGATAACCGGAATATTTTCAATCATCGATGGAAATACGATTGATCCGGCCGGTATATATCTGATTGCCTGTTTGCCTTCGATTAGTTTTAAATCGGTTAAAGGCATTTCGCCCCGCCCGGTAACCGTTCGTTTGGCGAAAGCCAAATCACACATTTCATTACCGGTATTGATTGGCGTAGTGGTTACCAGCGCGTCGACCAGCATTGTTACCCCTATCGAAACGGGGACGCTCTTTATCAGCTTATTGCCGCTATATACTCCTAAAGTAAATACCGTAGTCCCAAAAGGAGATTCTTTGCCTATGCGCAGTACTCTTGCGCTGTCGAATTCCGATGGTAAAAGGTCATAGTTAATCCGCCGGAAATCATATTGAAATACGGCTTTCTCAACCGCGAAATTCGTTTCCACATATGATTTCACTCCCTGTTCGACCTTATCCGAAGCCGACAGGCAAATAATCGAAAGCGCCAGAAGATAAGTGATCATATCAAATTACCGTTTCAAGTTATTGGCCACCTGAGTCATTTCCTCAGAGGTCTGAATGGCTTTGGAGTTTATTTCATAAGCTCGCTGGGCGGTGATCATGTTAACCATCTCTTCCACGATTTCGACATTGGACATCTCCAGATATCCCTGGTTTATTCTGCCGAAACCTTCCAATGTCGGTGTTCCCAGAATAGGATCCCCGGAAGCCGCGGAGATGGTGAAAATATTATGGCCGACCGCTTGCAGACCGGCGGGATTAATGAACTTGGCCAATTCGATTTGCCCGATTTCCTGAGGCGCGGCGTCGCCTGGAATTAGTACCGAAACCAACCCGTCGGCGCTAACATTAATTTCCGTGGCGTCGGATGGAATCGTGATTCCCGGATCAAGAAAAAATCCATCAGAAGTGACAATTTGGCCGTCAGCGCTCATCTTAAACGAGCCGTCCCGCGTGTAGCCGGCCGTGCCGTCAGGAAGCAGCACTTGATAAAAGCCATTGCCCTCAATCGCCATATCGAGCGGATTTCCCGAAAGCTGCAGGCTGCCCTCCGAAAAATTCCTTTGAGTGGCCGCCGACCGGGTTCCATAACCGACTTCCAGACTGATAGGTACAGTCGATCCGGCGGCGGATTCAACGCCGGCCGATCTCAGCTTTTGATAAAGAATATCTTGAAATTCGATTTTCGATCGCTTAAAGCCGGAGGTATTGACGTTTGCCAGGTTGTTGGCGATAACATCGACATTCATTTGCTGGGCAGTCATACCCGAGGCCGCCGTTCTCATCGCTTTTATCATAATGTGCTCCTTTTTATCTTACCCGGCCAAGATCATTGACCGCTTTATCCAAAGTCTCATCCTGGGCATGAATAGCTTTCTGACCCGCCTCGTATGCCCTGAATGAAATAATCATATCAACCATGTTTTCTATAATATTTACATTTGAAGTTTCCACATAGCCCTGGTGGACGCTGAAATCGGTCGCCGTGGTCGGCTGAACCGTCTCATCCGCCGGCATCAAAAAACCGCCATCGACTTTCTTAAGATTGTACGGCTTGTCGAAATCGACTACCCGCAACCGGGCTGTTTCGACGCCATCGACGAATATATTACCGTCGTTGCCGATTGAAACGTCATCTCCGTTGATTGTTATTGGTCCGGCTTCCGACAGGATTGGATTTTTATCGCTGTCGACCAGCGTGCCTTCGGGAGTCAATGAAAATGATCCGGCCCGTGTATACCTTTCACCATCGGGTGTATTGACCACAAAGAAACCTTCGCCTTCCAAAGCTACATCGAGAGGCTGCTCTGTCTGTTGAAGCTGTCCCTGAGATAAATCAATATACACGTCATCGACCATTGGGATTTCCCAATCGAGATCGGTCACCAGACCGGCCTGCTGTTGGGCTTGTTCAAGTTGATGTAAAAAGACGTTATCTTTTTTATATCCGACAGTGTTGGCGTTGGCCATGTTATTGGCGAATATTTCCTGTTTCAAAACCCGGGGAAGCATCCCCGAACCGGATGTGAAAATTCCTTTAATCATAATATCCTCATCACTTTTTCCCGCGAATTTAAAAAGCAAAGTCTGTGCCCGAAGCAGGCATGCCAGGCCTAGCTTAAAAGACTAACCGGCGCAATTGAATTAAACGTATGGTTGTTAGTAAGTTAGAGGTATAATAATTTATTTCACGATTTATGAGACTGCAAAAATAACCAGTTTAATCTACTGCCATTATCAGAAAGCGGGAAATATTTTCATAATTAACCGGGCCGTTTTTTCCTCAGCTATGAGACATGATTACTATCTTATCGTTACTGACACCGAATGTGCAATGACCTATCATCTTGTTAATTTCTCGTTTCAGCATACCTATTTGAATGATCGTACCCGGATAGGTCATATTCTTGACCTCGATTTTTGCTTTTTTGTTTTCGCTTATCTTGGCTATCAGTTCTTTTCTATGTTTATTAAGCTGTTCAATATGATTGGGGATCTCGACCTGTTGATCTTTCAGTTGTTTCATGGCGGCTTTCTGGGCCGCGCCCAGCTTGTTATCCAGTTCAAATCTGACTAATGTATACAGGGCTTTTTTTATTCTTTCATTATCGGAATCCAAACGATTTATCTCGGTTTCGATCTTATTGAGTTCATCCATCAGTTCGGTATTAAACCCTGCCCGGACGATTGTCGGCGTTCCGAATTGTGAACCTATAATGGAGGCTTCAATCAGCTTGCCGGCGCTGACAATTCCTCCGACAATAACGGCTTTCTGGCCTTTAAGTATAACCGCGTTTTTGGCGACGATTTTAGAGTTCATGGCTTCCCCGCCCACATTGACATCATTGCCGGCGATTATCTCCTGGTTTTCGACATATTTAACGAAAACATCCTCGGTGGCTTTTATCAATCCCTTGCCTGATCCCACGAAGCCGCCTTTGGCTACTACTGACCCTCCCGATATTATCTGGGCATCTTCAATATTCTTGCCGATTTCAATGTTACCGGCCGCTTTAACCTGAAAACCGGCTTTGACTTCGCCGGTTATTTGAAGGCTGCCGACAAAATCGATATTGCCTGTGGCGGTATCGACATCTGAATTAATTTTATAAACATTATCAATCGAGACGAGATTATTGGAAAATGTGATTGCCCCATCTTTGGCCGCGATCAATAAATCAGGATTTTCTTCGGAAACGACAGTATTGGCCCCTTTAGGCAACGCCTTATCTTTTCCCATCTTCCCCGGGATTTCCTGGCCGGTTACTGTGACTCCGGGCGGGCCGACGGTAGCGGGAATTTTTTTGGCCAGCGGTTGTCCGGCAACAGCGTTGTTTATCAGGCTCAAGTTCTTATAATCGATATAGCCGTCATCGCCTACAACCGGGGCTTTATCACCGGCTAATTCAAACAGCATTTCGGACTCGGAATCAATTCCTTTGCCGGGAGCATTGCCTCTGGCTATTTCGATATTCCTGTTGAAAACAGGCTCTGTTAACAACTTTTCAAGGACATCTTCCTTTATGCCATAAACTATACCGGCATTTTTAAGGAAATCTGACAACTCTTGAGTACTGACATCCCAAATACGTTCTTGATCAATTTGCTCAATATACAGATGAGCAATCATCAGGTCCGCGGACATTAATGCTTTGAATTTAAAGCCGTTATTTTCGACTTCTACAACCGGAGGTTTTTTAACTGCGGTTTGCTCCATAAAACTACTCTTGATCGCCCAGGTTAATTAATTCTTTCCTGTTAGAGGCCAATTGCCTCCAATAGGCCCTTTCAATAATTAAAGATATCTCATGGCTCTTGAAAGGTTTGGTGATATATTCGTCGGCGCCCAACATCAATGCTTCTTTGACTGTATAGGCATCGCCATAAGCCGTCATCATGATCACCGCTGTTTTCGGCCATCGGCTTTTTATCTCTTTTAGAAGCTCAAAACCGCCGATTTCAGGCATTTTAACATCGGACAATACAATATCAAAATCATCATTTTCCAGTTGCCCGATGGCTTCTTTATAAGAACTGCTTAAAGCGATTTTATATCCTTCCTGCTCCAGAATTTTCAGTAAAAGATTTCGCATAACCGCTTCATCATCCACGACTAAAATTTTTACGTTCTCTTTCATTTTACGACTCCATTTTTTAGGGGGCTTTTTAAATCTATCCGGAATTCAGAGTCATCGTTCAAAATCTAGGGATAGACTTATCAAACTTCTTACATTAATTATCGTTAGCATTTGCAGATTATTTAGAAATAATTAATTATCATTATTAATATTGGAAATAGCGAACACATACCCTTATTGGGCACTTCCAAATCAAATAGATTCAATCGGCAATTTGGTTTAAAATTCAGAAAACTAAAAACCAACATGGATTACTTAGTGCTATTAGCAGCATGCGCTGAAAAGCATCGACTTAATTTTAACTTTAGGTCATCAATTGTAAAAGGCTTTTTAATAAACTCGGCAATACCATATTCTTTGAAGTCAATTTCGGCTTTATTAATATCGACCCCGGCGGTGAGTATAACAGGAATTTTTTTATCTTCGGCTCTCATAACTTCAAGTATTTCCAGACCGCTTTTTTCGGGCATGATAAGATCGATAATGATCAGATCGAATTTCTTGCTTTTAATCAAATCCAGGCTTTTGATGCCGCTGGTTTCCTTGAAAACCCGCCAACCCAGGGACCCTAACATTTCGCCGAAGACATCCAAAATGTCCGGTTCATCGTCAATGACCAAGACCGACCGCTTCATACTACTTCCCCCGATTTATCTATATTGAATTCTGCTTTACCTGATTTAACATTTCCATGATTTTCTGGCTGTCCACCAGGATAGTACTCAGCGAACTTTCAATATCTTTCATCATCTCAGGATCGACTTTCAGATCGCGCCCTTCGGTAAAAATATCGCCTTTCGGTCGATCTGTTTTAGCCGCCCGAAGGACATGTCCCATATTTTTTACCGCCAGTGTAGCCTGATTTACCAATTGACTCAACTTGCTGTTGACATCAACGGAAATCTTTTTACTGTATGACATCTTGGCCGCCGCCACGGCGATATTCAAAGCCAGTATCTGGATTTTTTCCGATACGGATTCGATAACATCAACCAGGTTTTCGCGTCTTTGATTCATGGCTAAACCGTCAAAAGTTCCTGGACTTTTTCTTTTAATTCGGTCAAATTGTGAGATTTAACGAGATATGCGTCGGCCAGCCAGGATGTGAAATCGTTTTTATAGGTCGAATAGGCGGAATTCAGGATAATCGGCAGGCCTTTGTTTTTCTCTCTTAAGACATCCAATACCTCGAGACCGTCCATATCTTCCATCTTGATATCCAGAATGACCAGATCGATTCGGTCTCTTTCATCCACCTTGGCCAAAGCCTCGCTGCCGTTGCCTGCCAAAATCACTTCGAAACCGACCTCGGAAAATTCTTTTTGATATAATTTGCGAATGGCCGGTTCGTCATCTACTATTAAAATGGTGCTCATTACTCCTCCCTGTAAACAGGTAGTTCAAAGTAGAATCTCTTGATATTCTGCTCCGTCGCCTCAATTCCAATATTGCCTTTATAGTACCTTAGAATTTCCAGCGTCGTAGATAACTGCCTTAATACTTCGTTATTGCCCCCTGATTGAAAACTTTTGTACAATCTTTTAGCAAACTGCTCGTCCTGATCCGATGATTCGAAATAGATATAAACCCTGTCGCCTTTTCTTTCGATTGTCAGTGCAAATGACCCTTCCCCTCTGAATACGGAGTTGATCTGCTTCATGGCTATCAACAAAGCCTGACGGAAAAGGTCCGGGTCTATTTTTATTTTTACATTCTGATTGGAATTGACTTCGAATTTGACAAAATTCGTCCCCGGCATTCTGGCTAAAACCGCCGATTTTACCAAATCACCCAGATCGCATATGATATCGGCTTTGCTTTCATAATTGATCAGACTGGTGAATTTCTCGAGCGAATCGCTGATTCTCTGCACCTGTTCGAAGATCAAATTCAGATATTCAAAATTTTCATTTTCCTGCGTCATTTTCTTAAGCATCGATTTCGTGAAACCGCCAATGACGGTCAAAGGATTACGGATTTCGTGCGCGACCTCATTGGCCATCTCCGTCAACACCGATAACCTTTCGGCTTTTAAGACAAACTCACGGCCGTTGATAATTGTCTCATTGGCTTTTTTTAGCGCCAGTATTTTCTTTTCCAGATGTTCGTACAGTCTGAAATTTTCGATTGAATCACTGGCATACCTGGCGAAAATTTCTAATAAATGGATATCGTTTTGAGTGATCGATTTTCTCGTAATGAAATTATCGGCGATTAAAACTCCCTGCAGATTTTCATTACCTACCAGCGGTACCACCGCGAAAGGTCCGGGGCCGATCATGCTATGAAGATCGGAATATCCGTCCGAAACGACGGTTATTTCATCGATAATCATCGATTTTTTCTCGATAGCCGCGCGGGCGAAAATATTGTTATTATTATCCAGAGGAATTACGATATTTTTTAAGAAACCGTTTAAGGGCGGATTGGTCATTTCGTGATTTTCCAGAGCGTCGTTAAACATTTTTTCCAATGTCAACTCGCCCCGGGAAAGCCTCTGCCAGATAATATTTGCTTCCTCCGCTGATGAAGGGCCGTTGGCCAGAGCGCCCCGCAAACAATTTCTTTCCTCGGATTTGAGCAAAATAAAAGCTCTGTTGAAACCCAGACCTGACCCGGCGGTCACTCCAATAAGCACTATTTTTAGAATGCTCTCCAAATTTTCCGCCCGACTAAACGCGCGCACTGCCTGAGTAATTAACGATAAGATCAATATTTCTGATTTATCGTTTTTTGATTGCGAACAGAACTCATCGGTATCGAATATGATACCCAAACTTTTTTCGGAATCCGGAAGAACACCGACATAAAGTGTTTGTTCGCTGTTGACCTCATCAGTTGGCTGAATTAGGTCTGACAGTTTATAAAACGTCCCCGGCGCTATAGGCGGATCAGCGGTATTTGAAATATGAGGCCTGAACTCTCCGCGACCGAGGATATCATCATCAACCGCACCCCCTCGATCGATGATTTGCCCATTCCTGTCGGCGATAAAATAACCTATTATGTTCGCCCGGGGATAGGAGGCGTTATTCCAGGAGATTAACTCATTCTCGGCGTCGGTACTCAGCACATCTCACCGGCCTTGACAGATTTATTTAAATTGATCATTTTTCTGGAATCGTTCTTGATATAATTTTCGGTGATCAGAGAATCCAGCTGCCTGAATTTTTCGGTTATCTGGGCAATTACCGACGCTTCCTTATCGATGGCTTTTAACCGCTTGACTATCGAAGGATTCGAATTTTTCATGGTCATCAATAAGAATTGGGCGTTGCCCGCTATGATTGCCAGCGGATTATTAATTTCATGATTCAAGGTGGCCGCCATTTCGGCCGCGGTTTGCTTTTTCTCCAATTCGATTAATTTGGCCTGCGTTTGTTTTAATTTCTTGTTGGCTTCCATCAGTTCATCGTTTTTCTTTTCCAATTGATTTTCATATATCATGCGTTCGATAGTGACGGCGGTTTCGGCGGCTATTATGCCTACGATTTGCATGTCCCT
>CAZFSN010000028.1:0-10855 GCA_964521815.1 uncultured Ignavibacteria bacterium
ATCTCTTTTAATCTGTCGGCATCGACCTCGGTGGCCAGAGTGAAATAGTCGAGGATTTTGCTATCGGGGATTGACATAGCCTTGCCGTAAATCTCGGTTGGCGATTCATTGATACCGATATAATTGCCAATCGATTTTGACATTTTCTCCACGCCATCGGTGCCTACCAGAAGCGGCAAGGTGATAACGATTTGAGGATTCTGGCCGAAGCGTTCCTGAAGCACCCGGCCGACAAGCAGATTGAATTTCTGATCGGTACCGCCCAATTCGATATCGGCTTTCAACGCTACCGAATCATACCCCTGCATAAGGGGATATAAAAATTCCATTATGGAGATAGGATTGCCGGCTTTGTAGCGTTTCTCGAAATCATCTCTTTCTAAAATCCTGGCTACCGTATACTGTGATGTTAGTTCCAAAACACCGGCAAAATCCATTTTCTTGAACCATTCGGAGTTGAACCTAATCTCGGTTTTATCGGGGTCAAGCGCTTTGAATATCTGTTGTTTATAAGTTTCGGCGTTGGCCAAAACCTCTTCCTCGGTCATTTTCTTGCGGGCCGTATTGCGTCCGGATGGGTCGCCGACCAGGCCGGTGTAATCGCCGATTAAAAAAATCACCCGATGGCCTAGTTTCTGAAAGGTACGGAGTTTCCGGATCGATACCATATGGCCAATATGGATATCGGGGGCAGTCGGATCGAAACCCTGTTTAACTATCAATGGCTTTTTATTGGAAATTGACCATTCCAGACGTTTTTTAAGTTCATCGGCCTGGATAATCTCCTCGGCGCCCCGGATAATTTCGGCATACTGCCTGTCAATTTCTTCCAGCATCTTGAAACCTTTCCAAATTCAGGTTGTAATATATATAATCGCAGGATAAGGGCAAGGGCTAAGTATCATTTCCCTTGACTATTATCATGGAAGGACATAATTAAATAAGTTATGGCAATCGTGTACAAAGAGAAACGGGGATTTAAGCTGCCTATACTGATAGGCTTGGGATTATTGGTATTATTCGTAGTCATCGGCTTAATAATGCAGTCGATTTATAAGAAGGACCTGCCCTCGTTAGCCCAACTTCATAATATCGAACCCAGCCTGGTCACCCGTGTTTATGATAAAAACGGTGTCCTTCTCAAGGAATTTTACAACCAGCGGCGGAGCCTGGTGCCATATAACAAGATTCCGCCATATTTGATCGATTGCCTGTTGGCGGTTGAAGATCGCCGGTTTTACGATCATTGGGGTGTCGATATCAGGCGCATATTCGGCGCGATGGTACATAACATAAAAAGTTTCGACCTTAAAGCCCAGGGCGCCTCAACCTTGACTCAGCAGTTGGCGCGTAATCTCTTTTTAACTCCCAAGCAGGAATTTTCGAGAAAGATAAAAGAAGCGCTGACCTCTATTAAGATCGAACAGACATATTCAAAAGATCAGATTCTGGAAATGTACTTAAACCAGCATTATCTGGGCAAAGGCGCCTATGGTATTCAGGCCGCCGCTCAGGTATATTTTTCGAAAAACGCCTGGGAGCTTACTCTGCCGGAATCGGCGCTGATTATAGGCCTTCTGAAATCGCCAAATCCGTACAATCCAATCGACCACCCCGATAGAGCGATGCGCCGGCGGAATATGGTTTATAACGCTTTGGTCGAATATGGCAGTTTAAGCCAACAGATGGCCGATAGCCTGAAAAATGAACCCCTGGGTATCAAACCGCCGGAGGAGAAAATCGGTGAGGCGCCATATTTCACCGAGATGGTTCGAAAATATATCAGGGATAAATACGGTGAAACGGCGCTGTATAATTCCGGATTGACAATTTATACGACTATCGATCTGGAACTACAGCACTATGCCGAAAACGCGATTGTCAATAAGCTCGCGGAACTCCAAAAACAGATGGAAGCGAGTATGCCCCCTGATGATGAGCGCTACGAGCAGTACACTATCGCGATTCCCGATTCCATCAATCCTGATTCGACGATCAGGGTATACAAACAGCTTCAAAGCGCCTTGCTGTGTATCGATAACGTGACCGGCGGCGTACTGGCATTGGTCGGTGGGAAAGATTATAGCCAGTTCAAGTTTAACCACGTGACCCAGGCTCACCGTCAGCCGGGCAGTTCAATCAAACCTATAGTCTATACGGCCGCTATCGATAATGGCTTCAAACCGACAGATTTATTTATCGATTCACCAATTGTGCTGACTTCCGGCGGCGAGGAATGGCGGCCCAAGAATTTCGATGAAAAATTCGATGGTGAGATGACTTTGCGCGAAGGTTTAAGACGATCCCGTAATTTAATAGCTATTAAATTAATAATGAATCCGCTCGTAACCCCGCAACAGGTGATATCATATGCCCGAAGGATGGGTATAACCTCCGATTTGAAACCCTATCCGACCCTGGCTATCGGCGGAGCCGGCGATGTTACCATGTGGGAATTGGCCCGGGCTTATACTATCTATCCCAACGGCGGTATCAAAAAAGAGCCGTTTTATATCACCGAGATCCGCGATCGCAACGGCAATGTATTAGAACACCGCGACAGGGCCGATCAAGAGGAAGTGCTTTCGCCGCAGACAGCTTATATCATGACCAATATGCTGGAATCGGTAATAAACAACGGCACGGGAATCGGCGCCAGGCGGATGGGATTCAAACATCCGGCGGGAGGCAAGACCGGAACGACCAATGATTTTACCAATAACTGGTTTAATGGTTTCACGACTCAGCTGACCACCTCGGTTTGGGTCGGCTACAGCGATTATACCCAGATCGGGATTGACCGCGGCGAGGTCGGGGCGACGACATCACTGCCGATTTGGACGGAATTTATGATAGCCGCCTGCGCTGATTTGCCGATGAAAGAATTCCCGGTGCCGGCCGGCATCTACACAGCCACGATTTGTCTTGATTCGGGCAAACTGGCAACCGAGCGCTGCAGCCGGGTGGTGACTGATATTTTCACCGACGCGACTCTGCCAAAAACCAAATGCACTTTAAAACATCTCGGCGATAGTTCCAAACGCGAGGAAGAAGGCCGGTTCAAAGTGGAAGATAATACCGGCAATAAGCGTTTCTGATATTTTTGTAAGTTTTAAGTTGTCATTCAAGCGAAACAGATAATCTGATAAATTATAATGAGTTTTAAATCGATGTTTTCTTGATTAATTCCGGGACTATCGGTTTTTTGTCGCCGATTTCTATACATTTTGAAAATTCGCGAATTAAATAGTCATCGTTAAGCTTGCCTGATGAATGCACATCAAGCAAAATATCACTCTGTTCAACGCGATCGCCGATTTTCTTTTTCATCACAAAACCCACAGACAGATCGATTTGCTGGCCGACCACTTTGCGGCCGCCATCCATTTCAATAATCAAGCGGCCCAGCCTGTAGGTATCAATCGCGCCGATATAGCCGGCCGAAGCGGCCGGGACCGGTACTACTTTCGCGGCCGGTAATATCGGCTGATTGATTTTCAGGCGGAGCGTGTCGCCGCCCTGAAATTCCACCATTTCCAGGAATTTGGCAAACGCCGAGCCGTCTTCGATTTTGCCCATTTGCAGCATGATAGCATCATTGCCGGAAGATATGCCGCCTAAACCGAGCATCCTTTCGCCGAGACCGTAAACTATTCGCATTAAATCATCCGGGCCATGTCCGTTAAGCGCCGCTACGCATTCATCGATCTCCAACGCGTTGCCGGCGGCGTTACCGAGAGGCTGATTCATGTCGGTAATCAGGTAAGCCGACTTTTTGCGCATCGCCCGGCAGATATCGCATAAATTACGGCCAAGCTCATCGGCCCGGTCGATATCTTTCATGAACGCGCCATTGCCGCATTTAATATCGAATACAATCGTGTTGGGCCCGGCGGCGAATTTTTTCGATAATATCGAGCCGCATATAAGGGGAATCGATTCGACCGTCCCGGTCACATCGCGTAAGGCGTACATTTTGCGATCGGCCGGCGCTATTTGCGGTGTCTGGCCGGTTATGATACAGCCTACAGACTCGACCCCGGCCTTATATTCCTCAATCGAAAGATCGGTCCTGAAACCCGGTATCGATTCGAGCTTATCCAGGGTGCCACCGGTATGACCCAGACCGCGGCCGGATAACATCGGCACCTTAAGGCCGCAGACAGCCATCAGGGGAGCCAGGATAATGGAAACCTTATCGCCCACGCCGCCCGAGGAATGCTTATCGACATATATGGGGTTTTCCGGGTCGAACACGACCTTATCGCCGGATTCGAGCATGGCTATAGTCAAAGCGGCGGTCTCCTCGGAGGTCATGGAATTTAAAAGGATCGCCATCAGCAAAGCCGACATTTGATAATCAGGTATATCGCCGGCGGTGAAACCATTCACGAAAAAGGTGATCTCCTCGGCTGTAAGTACTTGCTTATCTCGCTTTTTTGCTATGATTTCCGTTGGATTCATTGGTTCACCTGTTAATCATTGTTTAATCGGAAACCTTCGGGCAGAAGCTGATTTAATTCGTAGCGATTAATTTCATTCTGGTTATTCACACAAATTACCTGAAGGTCCGGTGAAAATTCATACAGCACCTGACGGCAAGCGCCACAAGGAGTGGCCGGCGGTGAAGCGTTGGAATAGACAGCGATCCTGGCGAATTTATTATTGCCGGCGGCAATAGCCTTGCCAACGGCGATTCTTTCGGCGCAGATTGTTAAGCCATATGAGCTGTTTTCGACATTGACGCCGGTGAAGATTTGACCGTCTTTGGTCAAAATTGCCGCACCGACTTTGAAACCTGAAAACGGCGCGTAAGCGTTTTTCTGCACCTGCCGCGCGGCATCGATTAATTCTACATCGCCCATTTAAATTCTCCCGCGAAACTTTCGCCCGCCTCAAATTCGCCAACTTCGAATAATTCAGCTATTGTCGAGGCGACATCCGCGAACGATTTTCTTATGCCCAGATTACCGCCCTCAGGTTTGAACATTTCAGAGTAGGCTAAAATCGGCACATACTCGCGTGAATGATCGGTCGATTCGGTCGTCGGATCACAACCATGATCGGCGGTGATTATCAATAAATCATCTTGTCTTAAATTGGTGATTATTTCGGGCAGCTTGCTATCGAAATATTCCAAACCGGCGGCGAATTCGCGGGCGTTGTTGCGATGACCCCAGAGCATGTCAAAATCAACCAGGTTTATAAACAGCAAACCTCGAAAATCATCTTGAAGCAATCTAATCGTGGTCTCGATGCCTTCAGCGTTAGATCTGGTATGATTAACCCTGGTCACGCCCCGGCCGGCGAATAGATAATCAACTTTGCCAACGGTGATAACATCATAACCACCCGCCTTGAGCCTGTCGAGGACGGTTTCACCCAATGGCTCCAGCGAAAAATCCTTCCTGTCGGCGGTGCGGATAAACTCGCCGGGATGACCGATAAACGGCCGCGCGATTACCCTGGAAACCGCGTGTTCCCCAACCAGCATATCGCGGGCTATCTGGCAATAGCGATATAATTCGGCTAAGGGGATGATATCAGTATGGGAAGCGACCTGGAATACCGAATCGGCGGAAGTATAAACTATCAAATCGCCGGTTTTCATATGCTGTTCGCCCAACTCCGCGATTATTTCCGTGCCCGAAGCGGCTTTATTACCAAGAACACCGCGACCGGTTAGTTTTTTATATTCGTCGATAACATCGGCGGGAAAGCCATTCGGGTAAACCGGGAAAGGAATCCGGCTAATCAAACCGGCCAGTTCCCAATGACCCATCGTGGAATCTTTGCCGGCGGATTGTTCGGCCATCTTGCCATAGTACGCTTTTGGTCGATCAGCCGGCGGCACGCCTTTTATCGAAATGATATTGCCCAATCCAAGCGATCCCATATTTGGCATAGTCAGGCCGCCGACACTTAGAGCGCAATTGCCGATCGTATTGGAGCCGGCATCGCCATAGGCAGCCGCGTCGGGCAATTCGCCAACACCGCAGGCATCGAGGATTAGCAAGCAGATTCTGTTAAATTTTTTCATAATAGTAAAAATATAAATTTATTCATATAAAGTAAAGCATTAATGATAAAGGCGGAAGTGTTTTTCCGCCTTAACATTAAAACGCGATCTTGAATACTAATTCTTAACGAATTCTATTCAGAATCTTTCTTGGCCTCTTTTTTAGTTTCCTTCTTGGCGGCGGGTGTCTTGGCTTTTTTGGCGGATGCCTTGCCTTTCTTGGTCTCCTTTTCCTCGACCTTTTTCTCCAGCAGGAGCTGAATAATGGCCAGCGAAGCACCATCGCCTTTTCTAAACCCGGACTTGACAATCCTGGTATAACCGCCGTTTTTATCTTTCAAATCGGCGACAACTTCACCGAAGAGCTTATTCAAAACATCCTTGTCCCTGACAGTGACCGCGGCCAAGCGGCGGGCATGTACATCCCCCCTTTTGGCAAGTGTCACCAGACGGGAGACGACCGGCGCCAGGACCTTGGCGCGGCCGACAGTGGTTTCGATCTGTCCGTGATCTATCAGTGATGTTACCATATTGCTCAACATCGCTTTACGGTGAGCCGTTTTGACACCCAGCTTGGGTAGTGATCTTCTATGACGCATAGTTATGCCTTGGCTAAAGTATCCTCTTTAAATTTATCCACATCCATCCCGAACGACAAGCCGAGTTCACTCAGAATGCCGTTAAGCTCATTGAGCGATTTTCTGCCGAAATTACGGTAGCGCAGCATTTCGCTTTCGGACCTGCAAACGAGATCTTCCAGCGTGACGATATTGGCGGCGTGAAGGCAATTCGACGAGCGAACCGAAAGTTCCAATTCGTCGACCCTCATGTTTAAAAGATTGCGCACGCGGAGGATTTCCTCGTCGACTTTCTCTTCCTCGGCGATTTCCATTTCTTGTTCGGCATGCCCGAAAACACCGAGATGGTCTTTTAACAATTTCGCGGCGAAAGAAAGTGATTCTTCGGGCGTAATCGCGCCGGTTGTCCAAATCTGAACGATAAGTTTGTCATAGTCGGTTCGCTGACCGACCCGGGTATTCTCCACCTCATAATTGACCTTGGTAACCGGGGAGAACTGGGAATCCAGAGGAATAGTCCCGACAGGCTGGTCCGGTTTTTTATTAAGGTCGGCGGGAATGAAACCGCGGCCGCTGTTGACTTCAAGTTCCATCCGGAAAACCACATCATCCGTCAACGTTACAATATGCTGATCGGGATTTAAAATCTCCAGGTCCGCGTCATGTTCGAAATTAGCGGCGGTGTAATCGCCCTTTGCCTTAACATTGAGAACTACGGTTTTGGGACCATCCCCGACCAGTTTCAGATAAGTTCTTTTGATATTCAAAACAATATCGGTAAGGTCCTCATATACTCCCGGGATGGTAGAAAACTCATGTAATATGCCTTCAACTCTCAACGAGGTAAAGGCCGCCCCTTGAATAGAAGAAAGTAATACCCTCCTCATGGCATTGCCGAGGGTTTGTCCAAAACCGCGTTCCAGGGGTTCGACTATAAATTGCCCGTAAGTTTCGTTGGTGACCGACTTATCGATCTCCAACTCCTTAGGCATCTGTATACTTTTCCACTTCATCGGCAGTTTGCCTCCAAAATTCCAATAATGGTAGATTCGCGCCTACTTGGAATATAATTCCACTATCATTTGCTCTTGTACCAGCACTGGAATCTGAGTGCGTGTAGGTATTTCGAGCAATTGTCCTTCCATCTTAACCTTATCCAGCCTTAGCCAGTCCAGGTCCGCGCCCTTGCTGGAATCTTTCAAGGCCTGGTGAATAATATCAAGGTTACGGCTTTTTTCGGTGACATTGATAACGCTGCCGGCCTTGACAATAAAAGATGGTATATTTACTTTTTTACCGTCAACACTAAAATGGTTATGTCTAACCAACTGGCGAGCGGCCTTGCGCGATGGGGCAAAGCCGAATCTGTAAATCAGGTTATCCAATCTGCATTCCAACATCTGAAGCAGAACTTCGCCGGTAATGCCTTTTCTTTGAGCGGCTTTGACGAAATAATTATGAAATTGCGCTTCAAGGACGCCATAGATACGGCGGACTTTTTGTTTTTCCCTAAGCTGAAGGCCGTATTCGGAACCCTTGCGGCGGCCTCTCTGGCCATGCTGACCCGGGGCGTAACCCCGTCGATCAAACGCGCATTTTTCGGATGTACAGCGATCGCCTTTTAAAAACAGCTTCATTCCCTCGCGGCGACAGAGTTTGCAATTCGCGTCACGATACCTTGCCATACATCAAACCCTTCTCTTCTTTGGAGGACGGCAGCCATTGTGCGGTATGGGAGTAACGTCCCTGATCGAGGTTATTTCGAGGCCGGCGGCCTGGATTGACCTGATAGTCGCCTCCCTGCCCGAACCTGGCCCCTTAACCACTACTTCGACTTTTCTCAATCCCATATCCATAGCTTCTTTCGCGGTTGCCTGGGCAGCCACCTGCGCGGCAAAAGGCGTCGATTTCTTGGAGCCCTTAAAACCGGCTTTACCGGCCGATGACCAGGCTATCACGCCGCCGGTCGAATCGGTGATCGTGATCAGTGTATTATTGAAGGTGGCTTTTATATGAACCACACCGCGGGCATCAACTTTCCTTGCCTTTTTCTTGGTCTTTCTTTTTTTTGAAGGTTCTGCCAACATCTCCTCCGTTTATAATTAATCTTTCTTTTTTCTACCTATAGTTTTCTTGGGACCTTTTCGGGTCCGGGCATTCGTTTTGGAACGCTGGCCCCTCACCGGCAATCCCCGGCGATGGCGCAGACCGCGGTAAGAACCGATGTCGATTAACCGCTTGATGTTCATATTAATCTCTGTCCGCAGGGCGCCTTCAACCTTGAAATTCTGTTCGATTACATTTCGCAAACTCGCGATTTGTTCATCAGTAAGATTATTCACCCTGATACTGGGATCTACCTTGCTGGCCTGGATAATCTTGCCGGCGGCGGTATGCCCAATACCGAATATGTAGGTTAAGGCAACTTCGATCCTTTTATTACGCGGTAAATCAACTCCCGCAATACGAGCCAATCGGGACCTCCTTATTTAGCCCTGGCGCTGCTTATGCTTGGGATTAGTGCAGATAACCCGCACTACGCCTTTGCGCCTGATGATTTTGCATTTTTCACAACGAACTTTTACTGACGACCGTACTTTCACGTCTATTCTCCTTAGCCCTTTATTTATGCCTGTAGGTTATCCGGCCGCGGTTTAAGTCATAAGGCGAAAGCTCCAGAGTGACTTTATCCCCCGGGAGGATCTTAATAAAATGCATCCTCATTTTGCCGGAAATATGGGCAAGCACCTGATGTCCGTTGTCGAGCTCCACTCTAAACATGGCATTCGGCAGCGGTTCGATTACTCTACCCTCAACTTCTATTACATCTTCCTTCGACATTCACCCTCGGCCTACCTGGTTAACACCATCGGGCCATTTTCTGTAACGGCAATTGTATGTTCAAAATGGACGGATCGTTTGCCATCGGCGGTGACGATAGTCCAATTATCATCCATCATTTTAACCTGGAAAACACCGGCATTGATCATCGGTTCGACAGCAATTACCAATCCCGGCTTTAACTCCAACCCTGTTCCAGCTTTGCCATAATGCGGTACCTGCGGTTCTTCGTGAAGCTTCTTGCCTATTCCATGGCCGACGAGATCGCGTACGACCGAATAGCCATGTTTTTCGGCGTGATTTTGTATAGCTTCGCCAATATCACCGATCCGATTACCTACCCGGGCTTTATCAATGCCTTTGAATAAACATTCTTCGCCAATTTTCATTAACTGTTTGTCGGCGTCCTCGATATCGCCCACGGGAAAAGTCCAGGCGGCGTCGCCGTGGTAGCCGTTTTTGTATGCTCCCACATCGATACCGACGATCTGTCCTTCCCTGAAAGTCCGCGGCCCGGGAATACCGTGCACGACTTCGTTATCTATCGACACACAGATACTGCCCGGAAATCCGTTATACCCTTTAAATGATGGCACAGCCCCCTGGGATATGATAAATTCCTCAGCAATCCCATCCAGCTTTTGGGTAGTAACACCAGGTTTTAGATTTTCAAAGAGCAATTTTAATGTCTTACTTACAATCGATCCAGCCGCCCGGATTTTTTCTATTTCTTTGGGCGACTTGTAAATTATCATGATTTATCTTACTACCTCTAAAATAGACGAGGTTACCTGCTCAAAACTTCGCGTCCCGTCAATATCCTTCAAAAGGCTATGCGAACGATAATAGTCTTCCACGGGTTTTGTTTTCTCCCGGTAGACTTTTAGCCGATTGGTAATCACCTCGGTTTTATCATCAACTCGCTGAGCCAGGTTACCGCCGCAATTATCGCAAATCCCTGCCTTTTTCGGAGGCCGGGTATTGACATTAAAATCGGCGCCGCACTTGGCGCAGAAGAACCGGCCTGTTAATCTTTTCAGCACTTCCCGGTCGTCAACGGCCAGATTAATCGCCGAATCGAGTTTTAGGCCCAAGTCATCCATCAGTTTTCCTAAAGCTTCCGCTTGAGCGGCCGTTCTTGGAAAACCATCAAATATAAAGCCATCTTTATTTTTTTGCAATATTTCTTTTATCATTCCGAGAATAACATCATCCGGAACCAGTTCTCCCGCGTCCATGAATTGTTTGGCTTTTTTGCCCAGTTCGGTGCCGTTTTTTACCGCTTCTCTCAACACATCGCCGGTCGAGATATGCTTAAGGTTTTTCTTCTCCGCCAAAATCTTGGCCTGAGTCCCTTTGCCGGAACCGGGAGGCCCCAAAAACACCAGACGCATCAGGAGTACCTGCCTTTCATTCT
>CAZFSN010000028.1:10955-21683 GCA_964521815.1 uncultured Ignavibacteria bacterium
TTCTGTCCGGGTCTGATTCCCGGGATAAAACCACCCTGTTTCTTCATATTATCGGCCAAATCGATAGGATTGAAAACAATAGCAGTGTAGAAATAGGCGAAGAAAATAATCAGCAAGCCATACGCGATAGAATACAGGAAGGCTCCCGGATTAAACCACGAAGCTACCATCTGCATAAATTCTGAATTCGGGAAAAATGAGGTCAAAGTTGACGGCGCGAACATAATCGACTGGGCGAAGATAATCGGAATAACGCCGGCAGTGTTAACCGACAAAGGAATATGAGTTGTCATACCACCATACATCTTCCGACCGACAACCCGCTTGGCATATTGAACCGGAACTTTGCGCTGGGCCCGGGTCACCGCGACGATAGCCGCAATAACCACAATCATCAAGGCGATTACGATTAATTCGACAATTATAGAGCGTTGGCCGCCGAGTACCATCCTGGCCTCATCCATGACGCCTTGGGGGAATCTGGCGATGATGCCGATGAAAATTATCAACGAGATACCGTTGCCGATGCCGCGTTCGGTGATTTTTTCGCCCAGCCACATGATAAATATCGTACCGCTGGTGAAAGTGATAATCGTCAGGAATCTGAAAAACATGCCTGGATTCGGCACCACCGCCCGGCCGGAACCGGTAGTGATTGATTCTAAAAATATGGCTGTAGCCGCGGCTTGCAAGGCGGCGATTAATACCGTTCCATAACGGGTATACTGCGTGATTTTGCGACGTCCTTCTTCGCCCTCTTTCTGAAGTTTCTGGAAATACGGGATGACCGCGCCCAACAACTGGAAAATAATCGAGGCCGAGATATAGGGCATGATTCCCAGGGAAAAGATAGTCGCTTTTCTAAAAGCGCCGCCGACGAACAGGTCATACATCCCGAACAGCGAACCCTGAGCCTGATTGAAAAATTCGCCCAGCGCCTGAGCATCAATACCCGGTGTCGGGATATGGCCGCCGATTCGGTAAACGATGAAAATACCCAGCGTAAACATCACGCGCTGGCGAAGTTCATGAATCTTGAAGATGTTTTTGAAGCTCTCTATCACTTTATCACCTCGGCCTTCCCGCCGGCTTTTTCGATTTTTTCGAGGGCGGTTTTTGAGAAGGCATGGGCTTTAACGGTTAGCGGCTTATTTATATTTCCATGGCCAAGTACTTTAACCGGCACGCGCTGGCTTCGAATGACCCTGTTTTTATAGAGAATATCCTTATCGACCATCTCCTGATTGAGTTTTTCCAGAGAATCAAGATTGACGATTTGGAATTCTTGTTTGAATATATTAGTGAAGCCTCTTTTCGGCAACCGGCGAGCTATCGGCATCTGGCCGCCTTCATTCCAGGCTTTGCTCTTATAACCGGATCTGGCTTTCTGGCCTTTATGCCCTTTGCCGCTCTGGGAACCATGTCCCGAACCGGGGCCTCGTCCGAGTCTCTTCCTGGTTCTTCTTGCGCCTGAAACCGGCTTTAAACTACTCAGATCCATAATCACCCTTCTATCCGTTTATGACTTTTACCAGATGAAACACTTTGTTAATCATGCCCCTGATCTGGGGAGTGTCGGCGTGGGTCACGATTTGTTCCCGATGGCGAAAACCCAGCGCTCGTAATACCCGTCTCTGATGCCAGTTCGTACCGGCGACACCTTTGACCTGTTGAATTTTAATTTGCTCAGCCATCGGTTTTCTCCATTTGCAGACGCGCCGCGATCAGGTTTTCGATATCCGTAAGCTGCATTAGACCATCCATAGTGGCCTTGATAACATTATATGGATTCGGAGAACCCAGCGATTTCGTCAAAACATCCTGAATACCGGCCGATTCGAGGACGGCTCTGACCGGTCCGCCGGCGATAACGCCGGTACCGGGCGAGGCTGGTTTCAGAAAGACGCTGGCGGCTCCAAATTTACCGGTCACCTCATGCGAGATCGTACCGTCATGAATATTTATTTTCACCAGATTTTTACGGGCGGCCTCGCTGGCTTTGCGGATGGCTTCAACAACCTCAGAGGCTTTGCCATGGCCGATTCCTACTCTGCCCTTTTTGTCACCGGTGGCCACCAAAGCGGTAAACTTGAAACGTCTGCCGCCTTTTACAACCTTGGCGACCCGGTTTACATTAACTACCTTTTCCTCGAACTCCGATTCTGTGCTATTGAAGTATGCCAAAGAAACCTCTCTGTTTATTTAATTAAAATTTCAATCCAGCCTTGCGCGCGGCTTCGCCCAGAGCTTTCACGCGACCGTGATAAAGGTAGCCGGACCTGTCGAAAACGATAGTCTGGACACCTTTCTCTTTGGCCCTGGCAGCGATTAATTCGCCAACCTTCACGGCCATCTCTGATTTTTTCAGCTTCAACGAAACCAGCTCTTTGGCCAGCGATGAAACTCCAGTGATGCTTTTTTGCGATTGATCATCGACCAACTGCGCGTAAATATGATTAAGCGATTTATAGACAGTAAGGCGGGGACGATCGGGCGTACCGAACAATCTTTTTTTAGAACGATATTTCCGTCTCACTTTCGCTTTTTCTTTAAGTTTTTGAGTATTTGCCATAATTAAGCGCCTGCCGTCTTTCCAGCTTTTCTTCTAACTTTTTCATCAGCATACTTGACGCCTTTGCCTTTGTATGGCTCGGGCGGTCTGAATGATCTAATTTCGGAGGCTATCTGACCGACAACCTGTTTATTTCTACCCGACACGGTAATCTTGTTCGCGCCTTCCAGTTCGATTTTCACCTCATCCGGCGGAATCAACGTGATCGGGTGCGAGTACCCTAAAAAGAATGTCACACCTTTGCCGGCTTTTTCGGCCCGGTAGCCTACGCCGATAATCTCCAACTCTTTTTTAAAGCCGTTGGTGACACCGGTAACCATATTGGCGATTAAGGCCCTTGTCAAACCGTGCAAGGCCCGGTGATATTTGACATTGGATGAACGTTTCACCACAACTTCGCTGTCGCCGATTTCGACTTTGATCTCGGGGCGTATCTCTTCCGAGAGTTTTCCCTTCGGCCCCTCAACAACCACCCGACTGCCCTCACGGACGATCTTAACGCCCTTGGGGATTTTAATCGGCATTTTTCCTATTCGAGACAAACTTCGGCCCTCCTACCAAATCCTGAACATTGCTTCGCCGCCAACACCTTTGGCGATAGCCTCTTTTTGAGTCATCAGTCCGGAGGATGTCGATAGTATCAACATACCGGGTTTGCGCGAGCCTTTAAGGATATCTTTTTTGCTCATGTAAGACCTCAAGCCGGGAGTCGAGATTCTCTTAATCCCTTTGATCACACTCATACCCTCAGGCGTGTATTTCAGCCGAAGTCTTAAAATTCCCTGAATATCATCCTCGATATAATCGACTGAACGGATAAAATTATTCTCCAGCAGAATTTCAGCAATCCGCTTTTTTGACTTCGACGCCGGCATATCCAATCGGCGGATCGACGCCCGGCTGGCGTTTCTCAACCTGGTTAACATATCAGCTATCGGGTCAGTCATAGTCATACAGCCATACCTCCTACCAACTCGCCTTGACAATGCCGGGGATTTCACCTGCCAGCGCCAGCTCGCGGAAACAAATTCTACATAAACCGAAACGCCTCATGTAGCCGCGCGGGCGGCCGCATCTTTTGCAACGATTGTGCTGGCGCACATGAAATTTGGGTTTCTTCAAGCTGGCAGCTATTTTACACTTTTTGGCCACACCAACTCCTCTATTTTTTAAATGGCATTCCGAAAGATTTCAACAACTCAAAAGCCTCTGAATCCGTTTTGGCGGTAGTGACTATTGTCACGTTCATACCCCGGATTTTTTCCACTTTATCATAATCTATTTCCGGAAAAATGATCTGTTCGGTTATTCCAAGAGTATAATTTCCCCGGCCATCGAATGACTTGGAGGGAACTCCCCGGAAATCCCTGATCCTGGGCATCGAAACATTAAGCAGACGGTCTAGAAATTCGTACATCTTTTCCCGCCGCAGAGTAACCGTCACGCCAATAGGCATGCCTTCACGAAGCTTGAAATTAGATATCGATTTCTTGGCCCGGCGAATAGCCGGTTTCTGACCGGTAATCTGCATCAATTCGTTTGAAACCGATTCCAGCTTTTTGTGGTCGCCAATCGCGTCACCGACACCGGAATTAATAACGATCATAGTCAGCTTCGGAACCTGATTGATATTTTTATAACCAAGCCTTTTTTGAAGTTCCGGTCTGATCTCCTGCAAATATCTGTCTTTTAATCTGGCCATAATTTATTCTATTATCTCCCCGGATTTTTTATTAATTCTGACTTTGGTGCCATCGTTTAATAATTTATATCCGACACGGGTGGGAGCATTGCTTCTCGTATCAAATAGCATAACGTTTGAGACATTGACGGTGTCTTCTTTTTCGACAATGCCGCCTTTGCGGTTTTTCTGGCTTGGTCTGGTTGAACGTTTAACCAGATTAACGCCTTCAACTATAATCCTGTTGACTTCGGGGAAAGTCTTGAGCACCTTGCCGATTTTACCGTTATCGTTGCCCGATATGACTTTTACCGTGTCGCCTTTGCGGATTTTCATAATATCCTCCAGCCAGAATACCGGCTACAACACCTCAGGAGCGAGGGAAACAATTTTCATGAACTGCTTTTCGCGCAGTTCCCGGGCAACCGGGCCGAAAATTCTCGTTCCCTTTGGCTCACCCTGTTCATTAATTATCACTGCCGCGTTATCCGAAAATCTGATATAGGAACCATCCTTGCGGCGCGTTTCCTTGGTAGTCCTGACGACTACAGCTTTGCAAACTTCACTTTTTTTCACGGTTCCGCCCGGTATCGCGTCTTTGATAGTAACCACGATAATATCGCCGATTCTGGCGTAGCGGTGACGGGTACCCCCAAGAATCCGGAAACACATGGCTATCTTGGCCCCAGAGTTATCGCAGATCGTAAGTTTAGAATATTCTTGAATCATGACCCAACACCACCTGTTATTTGGCTTTTTCTAAAATCTTTTCCAGCCGCCATCTTTTCGTTTTCGAAAGCGGGCGGGTTTCCATCACGGTTACTATATCGCCGATACCGGCCTTATTCTCCGCGTCATGCGCGTATACTTTTGAAGTCCGAGAAATAACTTTGCCGAATTGCGGGTGTTTCAATACTCTTTTAACCGCTACGACAATAGTTCTATCCATTTTGGCGGATGTAACGGTACCGGTTCTGGTTTTACGCTTATTTCTCATCGCCAGCCTGCCTATCTTTAATTTCGGTCGCGCCTTCGGCCAATGTTCTTATATTAAGTTCATGCTCTTTTAAGATTGTCCTTATCCTGGCCAAATCCCGTCTCAGAAGCCGAACCCTGAGTGGATTGTCAATCTGGCGAGTCGCCTGCCTTAATTTGAGATTGAAATTTTCCTTTTCAATCTCCAGTTTTTTCTGAATGACCTCTTCGATCGTCAGGTCCCTTAAATCACGAGCCTTCATAATTAATCCTTTACGATATCGCCGCGAGTGACAAATTTCGTTTTAATGGGTAATTTGGCCGCCGCCAGCCTCATGCCTTCTTTGGCGATATTTTCAGCCACACCCTCAAGTTCGAACATGATGCGGCCGGGCTTGACTACGGCCACCCAGTACTCGGGGGAGCCTTTGCCTTTGCCCATACGCGTTTCGGCAGGCTTGAATGTTACCGGTTTGTCGGGAAAAATCCTGATCCAGACTTTACCGCCCCGCTTAACATATCTGGTTAAAGCAACTCTGGCGGCTTCGATTTGCCGGTTGGTGATCCAGGCCGGCTCCAAAGCTTTGAGACCAAATTCGCCAAAATCGATATTACAGCCGCGATATGCTTTGCCTCGACGTCGGCCGCGCTGTTGTTTCCTGAATTTCACTCTTTTCGGGGAAAGCATAACTACTTCTTCTCCTTATCAGATGGCTTTGCCGATTTGGGCGGAGCGCCGGTCTTAGCGGTCTTATCGCGATCATTGCGAGGGCCTTTCCAGGGCTTGCCCCGATGATCGGTTCTTTCGGGTCTGGATTGCTTTTGTCCGCCGCCTCTGGACTCGTTATCGAATCTACCTGATGGTCTATCGTCGCCGCGCTTTTTTGATCTGTCCATTGCTTTAGCCGACGGTTTTTTACCACCGGGGAACGGACGACGTCCGCCTTCACCGCCGGGCCGTTTCCGGTGCGGTCTTTTGCCTTTCAGACCTTGCGGAGCTTCTTCTTTTTCGGGAGCTGATTCGCCCAATAGCTGGGCATGCGCTTTTTCTTTCTCGACAATTTCGCCTTTGCATATCCAGACTTTCACGCCGATACAGCCATAAGTCGTATGGGCGGTAGCCGTAGCGTAATCAATATCGGCTCTCAGAGTATGGAGGGGAACACGGCCTTGATGATATTTCTCGGAGCGAGCTATTTCGGCCCCGCCAAGTCGGCCGCCGCAAACTACTTTGATACCTTCGGCGCCGCTTTTCATAGCCGCCGCGACAGCTTTTTTCATCGCCCGGCGAAACGAGACTCTTCCCACAAGCTGAAGAGCGATCGATTGGGCAACCAGAGATGATGACAATTCCGGCTTTTTTACCTCGATAATATTTAGCAGTATATCTTTGCCCGAAAGCATTTGCAGCTCTTCTTTGAGCTTATCGACTTCAGTGCCTTTCCGGCCGATCACGATACCGGGTTTGGCGGTATGAATATCGATAGTGACTTTTTTGAGAGCCCTTAAAATCTGAATATCAGCCACGCCGGCATGTTCCAGACGTTTGTATGTATAACGCCGAATCAGCAGATCTTCCTGTAAAAGATCGGCGAAATTTTTACTGGCGAACCAGCGAGATTTCCAACCCTTAATGATCCCGAGTCTTATCCCGTATGGATGAGTTTTCTGCCCCACTAGGCCTCCTTACTTAATCTCTTGGTTGCGGCTTTTTCAGCCAGTATAACATTTACATGAGAAGTCCGCCTGCGAATCCTGTAGGCCCGGCCCATGGGCGCCGGCCTGATTCTTTTCATAGTCGGGCCGACATCGATCCAAACATCTTTAACATAAAGATTTTCGACCTTCATCTTGGCCGTACCTTCCTGCGCGATCGCATTGGCCGCGGCCGAATTCATGGTCGACAGTAAGACCTGGCTGGCGGCTTTGGGCAAAAATGTCAACCGGGCTTTCGCCTCTATATAATCGCGGCCCTTAATCAATGACGCCACCCGGCGGATTTTTCGCGGCGACATCCCGATGTATCTTAAAGTTGCTTTAGCTTCCATATTTCCCAAAACCTATTTCAAAGCGGTTGAACGGTCGGTTAATTTTCCCGAGTGTCCCCGAAAAATACGGGTAGGGGCAAACTCGCCCAGTTTATGGCCGACCATATTTTCCGTAACATATACCGGGATAAATTTATTGCCATTATGAATTGCCAGCGTATGCCCGACAAAATCCGGCGGAATCGTAGAACGACGCGCCCAAGTCTTGATTACGCGTTTCTCACTGCCCACGTTTAGCGCCTGTATCTTCTTCATCAGGCTTGAATCCAGGTATGGGCCTTTTTTAAGTGATCTGGCCATTAAAATCCTCCGACTATCATCATCAGTGACCTACTTCCGTCGTTTTATTATCATTTTATCAGAATGTTTTCTCTTACGGGTTTTCAATCCTTTGGATTTCTGACCCCAGGGGCTGCATGGATGCCGTCCGCCCGAAGATCGTCCTTCGCCGCCGCCCATAGGATGATCCACCGGATTCATGGCTACACCTCTTACCGATGGTTTGATACCGAGCCAGCGCGAGCGTCCGGCCTTGCCCAAAGTGATATTCTCATGATCGATATTGCTTACCTGGCCGATCGTAGCCCGGCATCTTTGATGGATCAATCTGACCTCGCCGGAAGGCAATCTTACATGCGCGTATTCGCCTTCCTTGGCCAATAAAGTCGCCATTGTCCCGGCCGATCTTACCAGTTGCCCGCCTTTGCCGGGTTTCATTTCGATATTATGTACATTGGTTCCCAACGGAATCCTCGACAGCGATAGAGTATTACCGACCGCGACATCAAGATCATCGGTGGTCTTGATAACTTCATCGACTTTCAGATCGTTGGGAGCTATAATATAGCGTTTTTCGCCGTCAGCATAAAATATCAGAGCGATTCTGGCCGACCGATTGGGATCATATTCAATCGACGCGACACGTCCGGAAATGCCCATTTTATCCCGTTTAAAATCGATCAAGCGATAATTACGCTTATGGCCGCCGCCTTTGTGACGGCAGGTCACGCGGCCGGTATTACCGCGACCGCCTTGTTTATTAAGCGGCCTGAGCAGGCTTTTTTCCGGATAACTATGAGTAATATCAGAAAAATCCGACACCGTCATATACCGGCGGCTTGGAGTTATCGGTTTGTATTTCTTAATGCCCATCTAATGCCTCAAACGTTCTCAAAAATGTCAATTGAATCGCCCTTTTTAAGCTTGACCAAAGCTTTTTTCCAATCAGAGCGTCTGCCTTCATAACGGCCCAATCGCTTGGACTTACCCTTTATATTAATAGTCTTGACATCCAGGACTTTTACGGCAAAAGCCGTTTCAATCGCTTTTTTGATCTCTATCTTGTTAGCTTGCACGTGCACTTTAAAGACGTAACGATTATGGTCGTCCCTGAGAACAGTGCCCTTTTCAGAGATGATCGCCTGGTAGATTATTTCATTTGCTGTTTTCACCGGCCAAACACCTCCTCAATTTTCTGCAAAGCTTCTGAAGTGACCAATACATGTTCAGCCCAGACAAGGTCGAATGGATTTACGAGTATCGAACGCTTCACGGCCAGCCCTTTTATGTTGCGGCAAGATTCTTCCAGATGCTCTTTTTTGCCTTCGATTAACAACAAAACGCGCTTGTTATAGACATCCTGGTGCTTCATAAAATCGGCCATCGATTTGGTCTTGGGCTCGGTCAGCTCAGGTAGTTCGACGACTCTGATACTATCGTTGGCGGCCATATGAGAGAACGCCGAACGAATAGCCGCTTTTTTAAATTTCTTGGGAATAGGCCTGTAATATTCTCTTGGATGAGGCCCCCAGGCAATACCGCCGCCTTCCCATATAGGAGAGGTATTGGTGCCCGATCTGGCTCGACCTGTGCCTTTTTGTCGCCATGGCTTGCGCCCGCCGCCTGAAACCATAGCCCTTGTCCTGGTCGAATTGGTGCCCTGGCGCAGGTTACGGCGATAACCGACCACATATTCGTGAAGTAGGTGATCTTTCACTTCCGAATTAAACAAAGGACCATCCAACGGCCTGCTGTTTTTGGCGTTTCCCTGTGCATCGAATACTTTTGCTTCAGCCATTGTCATCACCTACGCCTTATCGATTTTAAGAACGCCGCCCGGTTTGCCGGGAACCGCGCCTCGAACCAGAATTAAATTATGTTCCGGTTCAATTGAATTAATTTTCAGATTCTTGACGGTAACCGTCTCGTTGCCCATATGGCCGGACATCCTTTGGCCTCTCCATACTCTTGAAGGATATGATGATGCTCCGATAGAACCCGGCGCGCGCATTCGATCCGATTGACCATGGGTTTTGGATCCGCCTTTAAAACCATGACGTCTAACCGTGCCCTGAAAACCAAGGCCTTTGGAAATCCCGGTAATGCGAACTTTTTCGCCGGGCGCGAAAATTTTAACAGTCAGAGTTTCGCCCACCTTGTACTCTTCGGCGGTGGACATTTTGACCTCGCGAATATACCGACGCGGTTCAAGCTTGGCTTTTTTGAATTGTCCCTCGACAGGCTTATTGACCAGCTTTTTACGGATTTCGCCAAACGCGATCCTGGCGGCATTATAGCCGTCCTTATCGATAGTCTTTATGTCAAAGACAGAATGCGGTTCGGCTTTGATGACGGTTATGGGCACCATATTGCCGGCCTCATCAAAAATCCGGGTCATTCCCATCTTTATTCCGTACAAAGTTTTCATCTTATTATCAGATCCTTAGACTTTAATTTCAACATCGACACCAGCCGGTAAATCGAGCCTCATGAGCGAATCAACTGTTTGCGGATTGGATTCGTAGATATCGATTAGCCGTTTATGAATTCTGGTCTCAAACTGTTCCCGCGATTTCTTATCTACATGCGGAGAACGCAGTATCGTATAGAACGTCCTTTTAGTCGGTAGCGGTACCGGTCCGGCAATTTTAGCGCCGGTTCGCGTTACGGTATTAACTATTTCCATCGTCGAACGATCCAGAGCGACATGATCATAGGCTTTGAGCCTGATTCTTATTTTTTGACCTTCCATAATCCTTACTCTATAATTTCGGCGACTACGCCGGCGCCGACGGTTCGGCCGCCTTCACGGATGGCGAAACGAAGCTCTTTCTCCATCGCGATCGGCGTGATCAGCTCGCCCTCTATCGTTACGTTGTCGCCCGGCATCACCATCTCCACACCCTCAGGCAACTTCACCGTGCCCGTCACGTCCGTCGTCCGAAAATAAAACTGCGGACGATAGCCGTTGAAAAACGGCGTGTGACGACCGCCCTCTTCCTTCGTCAATACGTAAACCTCGCCTTTGAACTTCGTGTGCGGCGTGATACTGCCAGGAGCCGCAATCACCATGCCACGCTCCAGCTCCGTCTTGTCTATGCCACGCAACAGCAAACCTACATTGTCGCCCGCCTGCGCGTAATCCAACAACTTCCGAAACATCTCCACACCCG
>CAZFSN010000029.1:0-18672 GCA_964521815.1 uncultured Ignavibacteria bacterium
AGAAGTTGCGCGTGTTCTATGCGATGGTTCAAACCCAGCTTTTTGGACACAGCGTATTTCTTGGCGAAAAACGCCAGTATTTCGGTATTGGCCCTATCGCCGATAGCATGAACCGCCATTGATATGCCGTGAAGATGTGTCCTTTCGAAATACATCTCCAGGTCGTCTTCGGTGAGCGTGGGAATACCGATATTATTCGGCTGGTTCTCATACGGTTGATGCATATAAGCGGTCTGCGAACCGAGAGCGCCATCGGAATACAGTTTCAAACTCCCGATTGTGATGTAGTCATCGCCGAAACCGGTTTTTAGCCCAAGCTGAGCCGCCGAATTGATATCATCGGGAGCCAGCATCATGTACACCCTAAGGTTGAGGTCGCCTTTATCGCGGGCTACGTTGAACAAGCTTAGACGGCCGGCATCCCAATCGCAATCGCCTACACCGGTAATGCCCAGCCGATTGAAATAATCGGAGGCTTTCTTGATGGCTTTTAATTTGAAATTAGTAGAAGCCTCGGGGATTTTATCAGTGATTAAGTAAACTGCATTTTCAAACAGGATACCTGTCGGCTGGTCGTTGGTATCGCGTTGAATCGAGCCCATATCCGTATCGGGGATTGAACCGCTGATACCGCATATTTGCAAAGCCATCGAATTGACCCACAGGGTGTGGCCATCTTTGGAAAACAAACGGACAGGATTATTCGGACAGGTTTTATCTAATATGTCTTTATTGGGTAAAGTATCGCCCCAGATATTTTTATTCCAGCCTCGGCCCAGAATCCATTGCCCCGGCGAAGCCTTCTTTACGACTTTTTCGATTTTCGCGACCGCTTTATCCAGCGAGTCAATACCTTCAAGATCGATATTGAATAGATTAAAACCCGATGTCAGCAAATGCAGATGAGAATCGATAAAACCGGGCAGTACGGTTTTGCCCTTTAGATTGATAGCTTTAAACCCATGCTTTTTCAGATGCAGAAGTTTGCTTTTGGGTCCGATCTCGCTGATTCTGCCGTTATCGATTGCCATGCTATCGCCGCGAACTTTATCGGGCGAATATATTGTCGCGTTCGTAAATAAATATTTCATAATTTACCCTCCGGGTTATCGCCAAGTACTCTAAAATCGCCATCTCTGACAGTTACGCCCATCGAATCGAGCTGTTCTAAAAGCGGAATAATATATTTTCTGGTTGTGTTCAAAGAATCCTTTATTTGTGAGGCCGTGACTTTGCCTTCCGATTTAATCAAATTGATAATTTTTTCCGTTATTGCCCGAAAATCTTTTTGAGTTAAGAGCACGCCGTTTTTCAATTCGAGCATATCGCCTTTGTCGCACAGAAAATCAATGACAACTTCATAGGCGGGGTCTTCGCTTATAAATTCCTTTTTCAAGGGCGATGCCAGCGGGCCCGCCGATAAGACCGCGTGAAGTTTGGCCGCCAGGTTTTTCTGCGCGGGTTTCAATGACGGAACATGATCTTTCAGACGTAATATATTGGCTTCCTGAACAATAGTGCCGGTTGAAACGAGATATGATATGACCTCATCGACATCCGAGGCCGGCAGTTTGAGCTTTTTCGATAACTGCCCTACGGTTAAGCCCTCGGCCCAGGTACGAATTTCGTGATCTTCTTTAAGCGCGTCCTGCGCCGGTTTGAGATATTTTTCCAGATGTTCTTTATGAACCAGCACGCCGGCGGTTTTAACTATATTACCGGCTTGCGCCACATGCTCTTTTATTTGTTGATCGCTGAACCGGCTATTCAGTTTTAGCTTAACTGTGTTGATATTTTTATCTTTGAGTAATTCGGATTTGATAACTGAATCGAGATCGAGGTTCTCTCTGGTCTTGAGTATCTCAAGTTGCGTATTCTTGCCTTTTTTAACCGCGCCGAAATCCCAATCGAGCACAGTCCCTCCGGCAACCGTTATCGCCGGACTTAACCTTCTGATTATGAACCTGTCGCCCATCCGGCAGCAGATTTCATTATCGAGATGTAATACAGCGAAATCCTCATCCCCGGCAGTCAGGGTCTTACGGCTGAAAAGTTTCAGTTTGGCGTGGGCAATCGATGTTCCCAGCAGAAATAATATCTCCGAAGCGTTTTTTAAAGGATGTTTGATACCCGGCAGCATTTTAATTTTAACGCCTAGAGTATTTGTGGGCTTGAAATGACCCGGCACTACCAACGCCGATCCGCGCTGGGCGTCATCCTTGCCTGCGCCGGTGAGGTTGACGGCTACTCGACTTCCCGGTTGGGCTATCTCTATAGCTTCCTTGTGGGTTTGAAGCCCTCTTACCCGGACTTTCTGGGCTGCCGGACAAATTTCCAACTCTTGACCGATTTTAATTTCGCCCTCAAGAAGCGTCCCGGTTACGACCGTGCCCATCCCCTTGATAATGAAACTTCTGTCTATATACAAACGCGGCGATTCCAAAGATTGTCTGATAATGCCTTTATTGAGAATGTTCTGCAACGCCGCTAAAATATTTTCCTTGCCGGAATTATTTTTAGCTGAAAAGGGCACGATCGACGCGCCCTCCAAAAAAGTTCCTTTCAGCCGCGAGGCGATATCTTCGGTTTGAAGTTCGATCATCTCGGCATCGACCAAATCGGTTTTCGTCAAAACTACCAGGCCGGTTTTAATATCCAAAAGAGATAAGATATCAAGATGTTCTTTAGTTTGCGGCATCCAGCCGTCATCGGCGGCGATAACCAGCATGACCACATCGATACCGCCCACGCCGGCCACCATATTCTTGATAAAGCGTTCATGGCCGGGTACATCGACTACACCCACCGGCTCCCCCGATGGCAATTTGAACCAGGCGAATCCCAGATCGATCGTTAAGCCGCGAAGTTTCTCCTCCGGCAAGCGGTCCGGGTCTATACCGGAAAGGGCTTTAACCAAAGTCGATTTACCATGATCTATATGACCGGCAGTGCCTACGACAAACATGCTTTTAGAGCCTCAATTATAAGCTTGTCCTGTTCGGGTAATACCGTGCTTAGATCGATGATCGCCTGCCCTTTGCCCTGCCGGATAATTATGGGGGGATCATATTTCCTCAATTTCGAATCGAGGCTTTCAACATTCTCCTTGATAACCAAACCAAAACCCGGATAGCTGATATTGGGAGTCGACCCGCCGCCGGCGGCGCTCTTCAGAGCTATGGGTGTTACATAGTTCAGATTTAATTCCGCGCAAATATGATTTGCTCGTCTGGTTAGGGTTTCAATCCCCTGTTTAAATATAGCATTCAACTTAATTTTATCCGGGTTCGTTAGATAAGCCAGCAGAGTTTGCTCTATCGCGCTGAGAGTGAATTTATCGGGCCGCAAAGGGCGATAAAGCGGGTGCTTGCGAAGCATATCGATATATTTCTTTTTGCCAACTATGATTCCCGCCTGTGGGCCGCCCAGCAGTTTATCGCCGGAGAAACAGACCATATCGGCTTTGGACCTGACCGCCGAATCGATACTCGGTTCGGCTTTGAATTCATCATGACCGAAATTATCAACCATACCCGAACCTAAATCATATAACATCGGAATTCGTTTCTTGCGAGCCAGTTCAGCTAAATCTGCCGGCGAAGCTTCCTCGGTGAAACCGACGATATCGAAATTGGATTTGTGAACTTTCAAAATCAGGCCGGTATTTTTGCCAAGCCTTTTGGCGTAATCAGATAGCACGGTTTTGTTGGTCGTGCCGACTTCTTTTAAGATCGCGCCGGAGGCGGTGATCATCTCCGGAATCCTGAAACCGCCGCCAATTTGTACCAGTTCGCCTCGCGATATCAATACATCCTTATCCTTGCCGAAACAATTGACTGTCAGCAAAACTGCCGCCGCGTTGTTATTGACGATAATCCCCGCCTCGGTCCCGGTTAAGACTGCGGCAATTTCACCGGCCAGCGCGCCCCGTTTAGACCGTTTGCCCGAGACCAGATCGTATTCGAGATTGCAATACGAAACGCAATTGGCCAGGACTGAATTAACCAGTTCATCGGCCAATGGCGCGCGGCCCAGATTCGTATGAAGCGCGACACCTGTGCCGTTGATAACCGGCTTGATTAATGTCGTTTTCTTAAAGGCAAATGATTCGATAATCCGCTTGACTATCGTATCGGCCGATGGCACCCGGCCCTGTCTTTGAGCTTGTTTTCTCGCCTCGGCTACGATTTTCTTGGTTTCGAAAGAGACGTAGGCAAATGACCATTTCATTATCAGCGACTTTATTTCATCGCGTTCCAAAATAGTGTTTACCGATGGCAACTCTCTCAGCTTTTGTTGACTTTTATTAACCATTCCTCTCGCTTTACTATCTCGCCCACTCTGGCGATAATTACACCACGTTTGCTAATTTCCGTTTCCAGTAGTATATGATTTTTGGCGGCAACCGCGATTATAAGCCCGCCGGAAGTTTGAGCATCACATAATATTCTTTTTTCATTTAACGATAAATCATCATCCCAAACCGCGTACTTATCGACATACATAAAATTGGCGCCGGTGCCTCCCGGGAATGTCTGCAGTTCGGCTAATTCCGGAACCCCATCCATGAGCGGAATGGCATCGTAATGTATCACGGCTGATGTTTTAGAAGCCATCATCATTTCCGTCAAATGTCCCAGAAAACCATAGCCGCTAACATCAGTAGCGGCTTTGACATCAGCCAGACGCGCCGCCTCGCAGGCATCTTTGTTTAGCGTGGCCATTATCTCAACGGCTTTGGCAACGATATCAGCCGAGGCCAGGCCGCCTTTAAGCGCCGTCGTAATCAATCCCGAACCCAATGGTTTGGTCAGATATAAATAATCACCCGGTCGGCAAGCCGTGTTGGTCGTAACTTTGTCGATCTCGACTTTGCCGGTTACCGATAAGCCATAGAATGGTTCATCGTTTTTAAGCGTATGTCCGCCGACCAGTGGGATATCGTTTTCGGCCAAAACTTCCGCGCCGCCGGCTAAAATATCGCCAAGTATTTCAAGCGGCAAATTTTTTTCCGGAAAGCCGACTATATTAAGCGCTGAAATAGGCGTACCGCCCATCGCGTAAATATCCGAAAGCGAGTTGGCGGCGGCAATCCGGCCGAAATCCCTGGGATCATCGACCACCGGCGTGAAATAATCGACAGTCGTTACCAACGCGGTCTTATCATCAAATTGAACCACCCCGGCATCATCAAAAAAATCGGTGCCGACTAAAACATGCTTATATTTCTTTTTTGGCAAGCGGTCCAGGACCTGAACCAGCGCCTCCGGCGCGAATTTGGCCGCTCACCCCGCGCAAGCCGCGAACTCGGTCAATTTAATCTTCTTGGCTGTCATTTTCCTCCACAAATACCGGTTAATTACCGGTATACGCCGATAAACTACAACATTTTCGCGATTGTTTCAATCATTAAAATACAAACTTCGGGCTCGTCAGGATTTTACTAGCGGCGGAAGGAATCCCTTCTTTCCGCTTTATCGAACATTGCCGTCAGGAAAGGATTTTTGACGGCGCGCAATACAAACTTCGTACGCGTTAGGATTTTATTACGTTCAGGCAGGTCGTAGCGAAGCGTGACCTGCCTGCTAATCCGCGTCAGGCCTCAAGGTCTTAAGATCACACCCTTGCGGGCACAACCTGACGCAACTTTTGATATCACGATTTTATTTGATTATGCAACTTTATCCTTGCCCTTTGGTATAATTATCCGATAGATTAGAAGGAGTTTAATTATGGGATATTCAAAGGTTACAGGGGTCATTGCTATCGTTATTATTGGCGCTTTGTTGGGCACCGTTTCAACATATGTAGCCTTAAAACTGATAAATCCGTCCCAATCAGCAAAATTAGATAATAAACAATCCGAAAAATCTCCGGCAATTATTCCCTCCCAGGCACAATCTCAGACAGTCCAGCCCGGGTATATAAATGATCCGGGGGACGAAATTTCTTCAACCAGACGAAACGCTATTGTCAGGGCAGCGGAAAATGTCGGTTCGGCGGTAGTCTCAATTTCGGTGATGCAGACCCAGACGTACCGTCAAACAAACCCAGGCAGCGGAGCTGATTTCTGGAATTACTTTTTATTTGGCCCGCGGGAATACCGCAAACAGGTCCATTCCCTTGGTTCAGGGATTATTATTAATGCCGAAGGCTACATCCTGACTAATGAACATGTCACGTCGGGCGCCGAGGCGATCACCGTGACTTTGACAAGCGGCGAACAATATCAAGCTAAATTAATAGGCTCGGATGAGTCATCGGACCTGGCCGTTCTGAAAATCATATCCGATAAAACAGATTTTCCCTATGCTATTCTGGGCGATTCGGATGATTTGATGACCGGTGAATGGGCAATCGCTATCGGCAATCCGTTTGGCTACCTTCTGGACGACACTAAACCGACCGTAACAGTCGGCGTGATTTCGGCGGTCAATCGCGATATCAAGCTGGAGGCCGGCCAAAAGCAAATTTACCGGAATATGATCCAAACCGACGCCGCTATCAATCCGGGTAATTCAGGCGGCGCTCTGGTCAACGCTCGAGGCGAAGTTATCGGCATCAATACTTTTATATTTTCATCCAGTCATGGGTCCGAAGGCATAGGCTTTGCTATTCCGATAAACAGGGCCAAGGCGATTATCAGCGATCTAATTAATACCGGCGAAGTAGTTAAAGCCTGGGTCGGCATGAGACTGGCCAGGATCACGCCGGTCGTGGCTCAGGGTCTGGGATTAAAGGTTAAAAACGGCTTGATTGTCGCTTCCGTGGATGAGATGTCGCCGGCTAAGGAAATCGGCATTACTCAGGGAGATGTTCTTATTAAAGTCGGCGATGAGAACATTGTTAAGCAATCTGATTGGGAGGAAATCGCCACCTATGCCCGCGTCGGCGAACCTCTCAAAATGTCGTTTGTACGGGGCGATGATACGCTGAATGCCAGTCTCGTACCCGAGGAATTACCGATAAGGAAAGCGCCGTCTTATACCGATCGCTTCGGTATCACCGTAGCCGCGATTACCAAGCAATTGGCCAGTATGTACGGCTTGAATGACGACCGCGGCGTTATTGTCGCGAATTGGACGGAAAACGGTATGGCGGCCGGTTGGGATTTACAGAAAGGCGATATTATCAGAGGCATCAATCGTCAGAAAATATCAAGCTTGGGTGACTATAAAAAAATCATCGAGAAAATCAGCGCCGGCTACAAAGTATTATTTATAATCGAACGTAACGGTGAATTGTACTACCTGGCGGTCATGGCTTAGACCGGGTTGTTTCGATTAAAGTATAGTCAATTTTCATCATGTTAAGTCAGGTCGTGCCCGTAAGGATGCAACCTGAATTGATTTGCGGCAAGTCAATTCTGCTTAAAGTATAGTTCAAATTTTTATTAATCTTTATTGAACCGGCGGCGGCCCTTCAGCATTAAAATATCTTTTCAGATAAACAATGTCGGCAATATTAACATCGCCATCGCTATTGGCATCGCCCGCCCGTAAACTACAGGTACAGCCTACCATATTATCAAGGTAGCTGACCAGATAGGTTATATCCGAACCGATGAGCCGCCCGTCGCAATTGGCATCGCCCCTGATCGCGGTATCATCGCCGATTGTAATAGTGCCATGATTGAGATCAGTATCATACAGTATATAACCCGACGTATCTGAAAAATCGGCTGTCTCAATCCTGATCGTTAAAGCCGTATCTAAAGCGAAATCACATGAGAATTCGTAGGTTATATTAAATAACAACCCGTCTCCCGGCGGTAGAGCCGGTGGATTTCCACCACCCGGCATATTAGGTATCGCGACAATTCTTACCTGGGTGGAATCCTCATCGCTGAAAATGAAATTGAAATATTCCCAATTCGATATTCGGCCGCTGGACCTGTCGACGTTGACCGGTTTAATTATAAATGGCGGGTCTGTTTCGCCCGTAATAAATGAGACCGCGATGCCGCCGATAGCACCGGTGTTCGATAAGTTCACTTCAACGCTGAACGTTTTGACATCGCGATTGAGATTTAATGAACCGCAAGTTAAGACTACTTCTTGCGAGACGGCTATTCCTGTGAAAAGAAGAACCGATAAAATAAGCCCTGAGACCCTGGTTAATTGTGTCGCCATCAATTCCTCCCTGTCTAATGTTAGATAACGTCAAAAACCAACCTAACCTTAACAGTTTAATTCATGGCTCTCCCGTGTTTAATTATCATTATCTTTTTTAACTCCGCGCTGATTGAATTTTCCCGCTTTTCTGTCGATATCTTATTTAAAGATATTAGATTATCGGAAATTAGCAATAGAATTTATCATTTGAATCGAGAATTAGTTAATAAATCACTATTCTAATAGAGAGTCAGGATGACGCAATTATCATTATTGAAATTGCCCGGTTGTGCTACTCTTTTTGTGATTGCTTTTTTATGCTTAAGCTGCGGTAACAAAAAATCATCCGATTCTAATTGCTATATTTTCTCGATTGTCATCAGCGGTGAAGGCGATGTCAGCTATGAGCCTGAACCGGATTGCTATAGAACCGGAGATCAGGTGTTTATCAGCGCCATACCAGATGATGGCTGGATATTCTACAAATGGACCGGCAATATAATTTTTGAAGATGGCATGGAATATGACAGCCATATTATCGTTACATTCGAAAATGAGAATATCGCGCTGGCCGCGAATTTCCGGGAGGAATTATTGCTTACGATCAATATCGAACCGCTATTTGGCGGTACCGTGGAAGCGACTCCCGATAGATATTATTATGTATATGGCGATACCGTAACGCTGGAAGCTACACCCAATGTTGGTTATGAGTTTTCTCACTGGTTTTATAATGATTTGGAGATCGATACGAATTCCATAGAGATAATATTCGATTTTAGCGATGAGGAAATTACGGCGGTTTTCAACGTGATTGAATGATGATCGGAAAGTTTTGTGATTAGACGAAAGTTAAAATCCAGGTCACACTTCATAAAAACCTGACTCGTCTTGTAATTGAACAAAAGATGAATTTCGGATTTTTAACTGACAAAACAATATAATTCGAAGGATCAGTTTTTAACTTGAATTGTAAAAATATATTTCATAATTTTAGACACAAACTGTTAAGTAGGCTCTGATGACGTACGGTACCGGCAGAATCGGTAATTACTGCAGATTGGTAGGGCTATTGAGGTGATTTCATTTAATGTCTCTGACGGCTCAATTGGACTAGATATATATTGAATATAAAAAGATTGCCAAGGCCGCTTAATCTAAAATGGAATACCCTAAGGAGAAATAATGTTTTCGTCAAACATTCAATTACGTCCAATTGAGAGGCTTACTAGGCCATTACTTAAATTTCTCCACATTGAGTCCGCAAGTGGAATCATTCTACTATGCGCAACAGGTTTAGCAATAGGTCTGGCAAATTCATCCTTCCACGAATTATATGCTCAATTTTGGAATCTAAAGCTAATTGTGGGAATTGGAAGTTGGAAATTATCGTATCCACTCTGGTATTGGGTTAACGATGGCCTGATGGCGGTATTCTTCTTCTTAATTGGTTTAGAAATTAAAAGAGAGATAGTTTCAGGAGAGCTTGGTGATATTAGGCGTATTGTCTCTCCAGCTGCGGCAGCTATTGGAGGGGCGGCTGTACCGGCAATAATATACATTGTATTGTTAAACGAGCATCCCGGACAGCATGCCTGGGCAATCCCCATGGCAACCGATATAGCATTCGTTGTAGGCGCACTTACCATTTTAGGTAAAAGAGTACCTCATGGTCTCAAGGTTTTTATACTTACGCTTGCTATAGTTGATGATATTATAGCGGTTCTGGTAATCGCGATATTCTATGCGAATCAGCTTAGCATGGCCTGGCTGGCTGCAGCAGTAGCGGGAATCGGAATTGTTGTAGTTATGAACAGATTAGGAGTTCGTTCAGTCTTTGGCTACATCATTATCGGTTCAATTATGTGGTTTTGTACATTAAAATCAGGAATTCACCCTACTATTTCGGGGGTTATTTTGGGGCTTCTTACCCCCGCGGCACCTTTAATCTCTAAAGACCAGTTACGTGAGGGATTAAATAGAGTTGTTAACGCCATTGGCGGAATATCGTCACCGGCCGAAAACCTAAAGCTACGAGATGTAATCGAGGAAACCGATTTTATTACCCGTGAATCGATATCGCCTTTGGAGAGGTTTGAGGCTGATGTGCATCCCTGGGCGGCGTTCATTATAATGCCAATCTTTGCATTGGCTAACGCTGGTGTGCCTTTCTCGCTAGATGCTATATCATCGCCAATTGCTGGAGTTGTTGCGTTCGCCCTGCTATTTGGCAAACCAATTGGAATCGTTTTAAGCTTGATCTTGGTTGTAAAGGCTAAGCTGGGGATTCTGCCAGGAGGAAATAATTGGGGCGCTATTATCGGATCTGGCTTTTTAGCGGGTATAGGATTTACGATGTCGTTATTCGTCGCATCTCTAAGTTTGGATGCAGAAACACTTGTCGAGGCAAAAACTGGAATTCTGGTTGGTTCGGCTTTCGCCGCAATTATTGGTATTTTGATTTTAATTATGTTTCTTAAAAAGAAGTAATAAATATATCACTCTCAACTCAATGGTTTATAACCTATCCCGCGGCCCCAAGCGCGGAGCGGGATTATTTAAAATCAACTAACCCATTTCGAATATACTCACCCTACGGTTTATTTACCTACCTCACCCCTCTCCCCTAGATTCCCGTTTTCGGCTTGTTGAAAAAGCCAATAAACCTGTTGTCACGAGCGGAGCGAATTAATCTGTCTGATTACCAGGCTATGTCTTACAGATTGCTTCGTCGTCCTTCGGACTCCTCGCAATGACAACCTCGAGGTTTTTCAACAAGCTTTTTCACGGGGATGACAAGGATTAGCTGGGTACAAAAAAGCCAGGTCACGTTTGTCATGACCCGGCTTAACACTATGTGATTATATAAAACTAATCTATTTCTTCACTTCTTCCATCAGGTATTTATGCATCGCCCGCGCGGCTACTTTGCCGGCGCCCGCCGCTAAGATCACGGTCGCGCCGCCGGTTACTATATCGCCGCCGGCATAGACACCCTTGCGGGAGGTTTGCATAGTAGCCTCATCGACAATGATATTACCCCACTTGTTGACTTCGAGACCTGGAGTTGTCTTCTGCACCAGCGGGTTGGATGAGTTGCCGATAGCCACCACCACCAGATCGACATCCATGATGAAATTGGAGCCTTCAATCGGCACGGGGCGACGTCTACCTGAGGCGTCCGGTTCGCCCAGTTCCATTCTCAGGCATTCCATCTGCTTGACTTTGCCGCTTTCATCGCCGTAATACTTAATCGGCGTGGTCAGCAAATGGAACTGTACGCCTTCCTCGCGGGCGTGATGGATTTCCTCGATACGGGCGGGCATCTCCTTTTCGCTTCGGCGATAGACAATGTAAGCGTTATCCGCTCCCAGCCTCAGCGCCGTTCGGACCGAATCCATGGCCGTGTTGCCGCCGCCTAAAACGGCTACGTTTTTACCGTGAATAATCGGCGTGTCATAAGTAGGAAAATCGAAAGCACGCATGAGATTGGAACGAGTCAGGTATTCATTGGATGAGTATATGCCTATCAGATTTTCGCCGGGGATATTCATAAAATTGGGCAAGCCGGCGCCCGTGCCGATAAAGATCGCGTCATAACCCATCTCGAATAGCTCATCGACGGTATCTGTTTTGCCTATGATAGTGGAGTTTTCGAATTTCACGCCCATCTGAGCCATAAAATCACACTCGGCTTTAACTATCGCTTTAGGCAATCTAAATTCAGGAATGCCATACACCAGCACGCCGCCGGGCTTATGCAAAGCCTCGAAAATAGTCACGTCATGGCCAAGTTTAACCAAGTCGCCAACAACTGTTAAACCGGCCGGGCCGGAACCAACAACCGCTACTTTGCGGCCGGTTGGCGGCGCGATTTTCGGTAATGTAACAAGATTATTCTCGCGCTCGTAGTCAGCCACGAAACGCTCCAGATAGCCGATGGCTACGGGCTTTTTCTTACCTTTGCCGACTATACATTTGAGTTCGCACTGCTCTTCCTGCGGACATACCCGACCACAGACCGCCGGCAATGAATTAGTCTCCTTGATTTTTCTGGCCGCCGCCGCGTAATCCTTTTGCAGAATCAAATCGATAAAAGCGGGGATATCCACCTCCACCGGACAGCCATCCACACAGGGCTGTTTCTTGCACTCCAGGCAACGGGCGGCTTCGGCTAAAGCTTGCTCCTCGCTTAGCCCAAAGGGTACCTCATTGAAATTCTTGATTCTCGCCTTAGGGTCTTGTTGCGGCATCACCTGCCGCTCTATTTTCATTCTGTCTTTTTTCTCTAATTTTTGCGTCACTTTATTCTCCATCTGAAGGAAATTGAAATATCCTTATCCTTCTCACCCATTATCTGTAAATTATTTCGGATATTGAAAGTTCTTTACCGATTCCGCCAACTTGCAGCCGGGATCGGCTAAAAAGCGATGCATGGCCTGTTTTTCCTGATCGCTATAAGCGCGAAGCCGCTTCGTTAAAAGTTCGAAATCGACCAGATGTCCGTCGAAATCAGGGCCGTCAACACAGGCGAATTTCGTTTCGCCTTTAAGCGATACCCGACAGCCGCCGCACATACCGGTACCGTCGATCATCAGCGGGTTAAGCGATACCCAGGTGGGAACGTTATAGCTTTTGGTCAACTCAGAAACGACCCTCATCATCGGCACCGGCCCGATTGCCATAATCATGCTGATTTTCACGCCATCATCCAGGAGCTTCTTTAATACATCCGAAACAAAGCCATGATGACCGTATGAGCCGTCATCGGTACAAACATGAAGTTCATCGGCAACCGCTTTATGTTCGGCTTCATAGAACAAAATATCTTTTGACCTGGCGCCGAGAATGGTGATAACTCTATTACCGGCCGCTTTCCAGGCCTGGGCTATCAGGTAAATCGGCGCGATACCGATTCCGCCGCCGACCAGACAGACAGTGCCCCAATTTTCCACATGCGAGGGCACTCCCAGTGGGCCGACACAATCGAGTATTTCACCGCCAGGCGGGACAGTGGTCATCAGCGCGGAGGTTTTACCGACCACCTGATAAATAATCGTCAAAAGACCTTTTTCCTTATTAAGTCCGCCGATCGACATAGGCACCCGTTCGCCTTGTTCGTTAACTCTGATTATCACGAACTGGCCGGCTTTGGCCTTGCGAACAAGCTTGGGGACCTCCACCGTCATTTTCCAGTTCATCGGGCCAATTTGAATATTATCTAAAACTTTGGGCATCGTACCTCCATTTATGAAAAAGTTAGTGAAAATATTAACAATCAGGGATTAACATGCAAGTGCAATTTGTATAAAAAGTGAAATTTTGTCATAAAACAGCAAAATATAAAGAAAATCGAAACAATTTGAAAAGCCGGGAAAAGTCGTAACCACATGCGTATTCCAAGTTGTGTCGGGTCGTAGGGCGAAGCCCGTGACCCGACACTGATTTACCCTCTTATGCCGCCGGGTCACGCCCTTTGGGCTACGACCCTGCGGAACTGGCTGTAAATACGAAAACAGCACTGGAGATTCCCCGCTTTTTCAAAAATCATGCTTTCCAGATTTTAAAAAAGTTAAACCCATAAAATTATTAATGTTTTACAAAATTATGCCGGATTTTGTGGGTAACTCCTGGCAAGACTATAATCGTTTTTGTAAGCAGTGTAATATTTATTATTTTACCAATTAACTATCAGCGAGCCGCGATAGGAGGTATCCAGATCAGAATGATCGAACAGGGCCAGGTCGACATCGAACCGGCCAAATTTCAGGCCAACGCCGGTAGTGAGATTACCGATATCCGACCCGATACGAGCTGAAACGACATCGTGGTACAAAATCTCGAAACCGATATGAGTATCCGCGGAAATCCAGCTTTGATAGAATTGGGCGGTTGATTGTCGCCCCTCGAACCGGATGTCGGCATCGGTTAGCAACGTCCCTTTAAAATCGCCGGCTTCCCGGGTAAAACCCAGACCGAGTTTCAATGTCGGGTTGATAGTTTCTTTATTGCCATATGAATAAGACAATACTGTGCCGGTTAAATCCTGCATAACGGCGGCGGCTGTAATATCATCCCTAATCCGATAGCGCATGCCCGCGTCCAAACCGATTCCTCTGGCGGAATAGTCAATAATTTTTCTATAAATAATCTTGGCCGTTAAGCCCCAGTCTATTCTATCGTTTTGCTTTCGCCCATAAGAAAAATTGAAGACGTAATCGGCGTGCGATTCTTCATCGATTATGTAGAACCGGCCATGATCCTCACCGGTAACCAAAATTCCACCACCGCCAAGACGACTAAAAGATATCGAGGCCACGCCTCCATATTGATTTCTGGCCACTGATAAAAATTCATGGTTTAATAGCGACCCGAATGTCTCCGAATGCATGAAAGCGGCTTGATAGCCGTTAATATCGACTAAACCGGCAGGATTATAGTAGCTTGAAAATACATCCCCGTTAGCGGCGGTATAAGCCCCGCCCATCGCCAATGGTCGGCCACCTACTCCAAGATACAAAAACTCACCGGCGTATTTTTCCGCTATCGCCGGTGAGATAAATATTAGGACAAATACAACTATTACTACTTTTTTCAACAAATCCATCCCGACTGAAACTATCGCTTTTTCTAGTAATTGTCAACCGCTATTGATAATATACGGTTCCCTTATTTCTCCTCTTTGTTTATATGTTCAGCCCGGTAAATAAGTTCCTCAAGTTTTGAAGCGGCCATTATCGCCTTATTTATCAGCGAATCTTCATCAGACAGGCTCTTCTGGCGGGCTTTCAGTTCATCGGCCATAAGCGACGCCCGACTGATATCTTTTTTCAGCTTATCCAGACCCTTGACTTTTTCGGACAAAACGGAAACCGTGTTTTCAAACCCGGCGATCACGTTCTGGTAAGCGTCAAATTCCTTCCTGACGCTTTCCATTTTATCCAGGTTCGCGAAAGCCATTTTCAAATCATTATCGAGCTTTTCGAATTTCTTCTCAAAATCATCGAAACGTTGTTGGATTCGATCAGCGACGATGGCTCTGGTTTCGAGAACCGTGATTTTCTCTGACAGCGATGACATCTGGGTCTGCTTATCCGCTATTGCCTCGCCCATTTGCGATATTTTGGCGGATTCGGTTTCGATAAGATCAAGCTTTTTAGCCAGCTCGTTCTGGGTATCGCCAAGGGCTTTGACTGAATCTCTGACTTCATTTAGCTTGCGGATTTGCTCATTCGATTGAGCGCCTGCCCGGTCGCTTAAATCTTTGAGTTCATTGACCTTTTGTTCGGCATGGTCGAAATATTCAATCAGACTTTGAGATTTCGCTTGCGCCTGACTCTGCATATTGGCAAGATTACTAAAAAGATCCATCACTTCGCCAATATTAGTCCGTAAGTTTTCATGACTTTTACTTATATTCTGGCATTCAGTTTTTATCGATTCAGATTGTTCCTGCCAGTCGGTCATCTGACCGGCAAATCCGGCAAATTTTTCAGTCAGAGAATCCATTTCGTTTTCGGTTTTTTCGATCCTCTGCCCCATCATCGTAAGTTGTTTGGAACTGGTACTCAAGGCTTTGATCTTAAATTCCATTTCATCCAGTTCCGCTTTAACTTTTAGAATATCTGCGGCTTTTTGATTGACATCGGCGGTGGTCTTCTCGAACTCTCTAAATGAATCGATATTTTGTTCCATCAAGCTTTTTAAGCCCAGGACAGTTTGTTCACGCTGAATCGCCGATTTAAACGTTTTCTCCAGATTGCGATATATTTTTTCTGTTTCCGAAAGTTTATCCATTATTTCCGGGACTTTCGACCAACCCGCCTGAACCGTCTTGAGTTTGTTTTCCAACCCGGTGACCGTAGCGTTAACGGAAGCCAATTCTTTTTTCTGATCTGATATCAGCTTTTCTGAATTCTGATAAAAAGTCTCGAAGCTTTTCTTGATTTCATCGGCTTTTTGCGCTTGATTAGTGATATCAGTGGCAGTGGCCATCGCCTCCATCAGTTTGTTTTCCAGCATTAGAGCCCGCTTACGGATCGATTCTATTTGGCCCAGCGCTTTGTCGATATCGGGCGCCCGTTGAATAAACTGTTCGGAGTGCTGCATAAGCTCGTTCATCTGGCGAATAACCGCTCGCGATTCGGTCTGTGATTCCTCCGACCGTTTGATAAAGATGCTGATTTGTTCCTGCGCTTTATCAAGTTTGCTATACTCGTCTTTAGCCAGGCCAATCTGCTTTTCCAGATGCTGCAGAAGTTCATCGACAACTCCCAGCCGCTTGTGATGATCCTGCAAGTCTTTGGCATACTCATCGAGACGGGCGTAACCGGTTAGAAGCTGTTCGACCTTGCCGGCAAAAGAATTGATCTGTTCAAACCGGTTTTCAATCTGCTTGAGAGTCAAATCGAATTGATTGGCCTGCATCTCCATATTTTTGATTTTTTCCGCGTCCTGTTCGAGTTCATTCAGTTTGGATTTAATTTCCCAGAATAAACCGTTGGCCCGGCCCGATTCGATATGGGCGTTTTTCAATAATTCTTTCTGTTTTTTTAGCGATTTGGTTTTCGATTCAACGAATTCGACCAATTCGTGCAAATTATCGACTTTATTTCTCGTGGTTTCGAAAACCTCTGTCACCTGCCCGAGCTTTTCCGACATCTTCTCGGTCGCTTCCATCCAGGTGGAAAGCCGGGCCGCCTCATTAGCGATATTTTCCGAAGTTTTTTTGAATTCATCATTCAATTTCGCGAAATCCTGAAGCCTGGTTTCCGCATTCTCCAGACGGCCGACAAAGTCGTTATATTTATCGAGAAGCCCCACCTGCTTTTCGCTGATCGCTTCCACTTCGGGGAAAAAGCGCGCTTTGATTTCTTTAATTGTCCCAACCAGATCATTGACTTCCCTGGCGGTCTCGGTTTGCGCCTCGATTTTGGCGGCCGCGGTTTGAAGCTGCGATTTGAGAGATTCGAACTGCTGGAAAAGCTTGACTGTTTCGGCTTTGATCTCCCTGAGATTGACAGTTTCTTTCTGCAGGTTCTGAATTTCGCTTTCGATAGTCTTAAAACTGGTTTCGAACTTATCGATTTTTAGGACTGTCTCATCGAAACTCAAGGCCGAACGCTTGATTTGGTCGACCCGGTCCGAGACATTGCCCACTAATAGATGGAGACGGGACTTCTCCTTCTGGGCAATTTCTACCATCGATTCTAAACGGTTGGCCGAATCCTCAAGGGTGCTAATAGCATCACCCATTTGCTCCGGCCCTCTGACTTTGCGGAATTTAAACATGTATATATCTCCTTGATTAATTGCTCAAATTTTATAGTGAAACTGCCCTGAATAAATTATCGGAATATTTAACCTAATCTGTATAAAAAAATTGGAGCAATGTGAACAAATTTGATTTAGTGTAAACCTTCACAAAACGATATCGGATTGGGAAGCTGAAAAAGCCGCTTTGACCGGCTTATATTCATCGGTTCGGCCGATTAGACAGGCAAATAGCATATTACAAATATTCGAATTTAAACAGGATATGGTCTACCTTATCGCCGCGGTTTCCATGGTTTGGAAAAAACCTGTTGCGCAAGGCTCCGTAAAAAAATATAATTAGTAGCTATATTTGGTGGAATTATGAGCGTTATTGACGATAATTTAAAACAACTTGGCGAAAGAATAAACGCCGCCTGCCATCGATATGACAGGGACCCCGTTGACATTACGCTTGTTGGCGTGAGTAAAACCAGGGGAGTTGATGATATCAGGCAGGCCCTTCGGGCGGGCTTGAACCATATCGGCGAAAATAAAGTACAAGAAGCCGAGGCCAAAATCCGCGAGATAGGCGATGGTCCAATCTGGCATATGATAGGTCATCTGCAGACAAACAAGGCCAAAAAAGCCGCCCGGTTATTCGATATTATCGAGTCGGTCGATAGCTTGAAGTTAGCCCGGATACTGGCGGATGAAAGCGCGAATAATGACGCCAAACTAAAAATCCTTTTGGAGGTTAATTCCACCGGCGAAATGAGTAAATTCGGCTTAAACCCTGAAGATGTAATGACTGTGGCTGAGGATATCAATAATCTCGATAACTTGACTCTCGCCGGCCTGATGACTGTCGGGCCGCTGACGGAAGCATCAGACGCGATTGCAAAATCATTTACTCTGGCCAAGGATATCTATGGCAAAATGCGCGATAAGTTCGGCGATAAGATAAGCGTTTTATCGATGGGTATGACCGGCGATTTCGAACAAGCGATTAAATATGGCAGTACCGAACTGAGAATCGGGACGGCTATCTTTGGGACTCGAACTTACCCAATAATGGAGAATTAATTTAATTTAACGAGGAGGCCCTATGAGGATTACGCCCCTTGATATCAAAAAACAGGAATTCCAGACCAGAATGCGGGGTTTCGACAAAACGGAAGTGATTTCATTTTTGGAAATGGTTTCCGAGGAAATGGAAGAGCTCGTTCGCGACAATCTCGAAATCAAAGAGAAACTTCAACGAGCTTCCGATAAGCTGGCCAATTACACCAAAATCGAATCGGCT
>CAZFSN010000029.1:18772-21071 GCA_964521815.1 uncultured Ignavibacteria bacterium
GCGGAGATGACCGATTCGGATGTCGACCGGGTAGTTGAAAATTTTAAAAGAGATATCGAACCGAATTCTAATGAAACAGTGACGGTCGAAAATGAAATTGATGACGGGTCATATTCCAAATCCCCGGAGGAGAAGTGATGGAAAATCTTAAACAGATGATCAATGAAGCGGTAACCTTTATCCGCACCAAGACAAATATGTCGCCTAAAATCGGCATTATTCTCGGCACCGGCCTCGGCGGCCTGGCTCAGGCCGTTAAAAGAGAAGTCGAAATCCCTTATGACAAAATACCGCATTTCCCGGTGTCCACGGTCGAAAGCCATGCCGGCCGCTTACTATTCGGCAAAGTCGGCGGCAAAAACGTAGTGGCGATGGAAGGCCGTTTTCATTATTACGAAGGGTACACACTCAAGCAGGTTACCTTTCCGATCAGAGTAATGAAAGCGTTAGGGATCGAGATACTGGTTGTCTCCAACGCCGCCGGCGGATTGAATCCTCAATTCGCCAAAGGCGATATCGTGCTGATGACCGATCATATCAATTTTCAGGGATTCAATCCGTTAATCGGTTACAACGATAATGATATTGGCACCCGTTTCCCCGATATGTTCAATTGTTACGACAAAGATTTACAGGAAATCGCCAAACAGACGGCGGTCGATGAGAATATCTATCTGCAGCGGGGCGTCTATGTCGGGGTGGCCGGTCCGAATCTGGAGACCGCCGCCGAATACCGATTTATGCGGATTATCGGCGGAGACCTGGTCGGGATGTCATCCGTGCCCGAGGTCATTGTCGCCCGGCATCAGGGCACAAAAGTAATCGGCTTCTCGGTAGTCACCGATATGGGCCTGCCTGATGCCCCGGAGCCATGTTCTCATGCCAAAGTCGTAGCCGCCGCCGAATTGGCCGGCCCGAACCTGTCGCGATTAATCGAAAAAACTGTGGAGCGAATGTAATATTTATGTTTCGTCAATATGACAAGAGTTTCGACCAGCCCAGACTCGAAGAAAATGTACTCAAGTTCTGGGAAGATAATGATATCTTCAAAAAATCATTGGACCTGCGCCGTAACGGCAATAGGTACATTTTCTATGAAGGCCCGCCTACCGCTAACGGCCTGCCGGGTATTCATCACGCCATGGCCAGAACAATTAAGGATTCGATCTGCCGCTATAAAAGCATGAAAGGTCATTTTGTCGAACGTAAAGCCGGCTGGGATACGCACGGCTTACCGGTCGAACTCAATGTTGAAGGACAGCTCGGAATTAAGCATAAAGACGAAATTGAAAAATTCGGTATCGAAAATTTCAATAAAAAATGTCGCGAATCTGTCTGGCAGTACAAAACCGAATGGGATGATTTCACCCGTAAAATCGGCTATTGGATCGATCTCACTAATCCATATATATCTTATACTAACGAATACATAGAATCTGTTTGGTGGATTTTAAAGAAATTCCATGATGAAAACCTGCTTTACCGTGGCTATAAAATCCTGCCGTGGTGCCCCCGATGTGGAACCGCCCTGTCATCTCACGAGGTCGCGCAGGGTTATCAGGAAGTCTCCGACCCGTCGATATTTGTTAAAATCAGGCTTAAGGATGAACCTGACACCTATTTCCTGGTCTGGACTACAACTCCCTGGACGTTGATTTCAAATATCGCAGTCGCGCTGGCTCCGGATGAAATTTACGTGAAAGTAAAACATCAAGGCCAAAAACTGATTCTGGCCAAGTCGCGTCTGCACGTGCTCGATGGCGAATATGAGATTATCGATGAAAAGACCGGGCGAGAATATGAACATACTAGGTATGAACCGCTTTTCGATTTTATGGCCGATGAAGTTGAAAACGGCTATTACGCCACCGTAGCTGATTTTGTCACCATGGATGACGGCACCGGTATTGTCCATTGCGCTCCAGCTTTCGGCGCCGATGATTATGATCTTGGTCTAAAATACAATTTACCTGTGCTTCAAGCGGTTGATACTCAAGGCAAGTTTATCGCCAAGGTTACCAAGTGGGCCGGTAAATTTGTCAAGGAGGCCGATCCTGAAATCAATAAAGACTTAAAAGATCGCGATCAGTTATATAAATCCGAACTGCATACGCATACTTATCCGCATTGCTGGCGATGCGATTCGCCGCTTCTGTATTACGCCAGAAGTTCATGGTTTATCCGGACTACCTCGTTCAAAGAAAAAATGATCGAAATCAATAATCAAATCGGCTGGTTCCCGCCGGAAATCGGCGAGAAGCGTTTTGGCGAATGGCTGGAAAATAATATCGATTGGGCG
>CAZFSN010000030.1:0-20847 GCA_964521815.1 uncultured Ignavibacteria bacterium
CGCACCGAATCGATAAACACCACGACATCGGTCTTCTTGTACCAGATCGCCCGGTTCGACCACAGTTCGGTTGTGCCATGCCGTAGATGGACATGGCCGATAAGGCTGGTTGTATTATTTACATCTTTTCCAGATGACAACAACTTGTCGGCATGGATTAAATCCAGCGGTTGGTTTTTATTCGATTGTTCGGCCTGAAGCCCGTAAGCCAGCGCCAGGCATACCAATAAAGCCAGCGAATGTCTCATCATCCTCTATCTAATACGTCAGGGCACACCTTTTGTGCCCGTGATGCATATACTCAATTTTATCGGATAATTCAACAGATATTGAGGGGTGTTGGCTTATATAAAGAATTTCACGTAGGGGCGTATCGCATACGCCCATTTATTCCACCCGGCGGACGGGGACGTCCGCCGGGCACAAGTGATAGAGTTGTCCGTCGGTCATATGGTTGTCATAAAAAAACCGCCGAACCGTTAAGCAGCTCGGCGGCAATAAGAGAAACACTTCGTGAGTAGCTTATTTAATCAAAGCCGCGCCGCGGTCTATCGCTTTGCGGTTCATTTCCAGTATCTTCTCATTGGCCCGTACATATACCTTGCCGATTGATTTTTTGATTGTCTCCAGATCGACCGCGCCGGTTTTTTTCATGTAAGCCCCGATCATCACCATGTTGGCGCATTTCACGTTGCCCAGCTCAGCCGCGATATCGTTGGCCGGTATCTCGAATGTTTTGATATCGCCGCGCTTGGAACGCGACTCCACCAGCGATGAGTTCAGAAACATCAGACCGCCCTTGCGCAATGTCGGTTCGAACTTGGCCAGCGACGGCTCGTTCATCACCAGTATCGTATCGGGAAACGCGACTACAGGCGAGGCTATCTCCTCGGAGGATATCACCACCGAACAGTTAGCCGTACCGCCTCGCATCTCGGCGCCGTAAGCCGGGAAAAAGGTCACGTGCTTGCCGTCCATCATGCCCGCGTACGTCATCAGAATACCGCCGGAGACAACACCCTGACCGCCAAAACCGGCCATAATCACACCTTGATACATGTCATCCTCCTTTTACGCCCCGACCGGAACGAGTTTGGCTTTAGGGTTCGGCGATTTGTATATTCCCAGCGGGAAATACGGGATCATTTCGTTTTTGACTCGCTCTATAGATTGAAGCGGCGTCATGGCCCAGTCGGTCGGGCACTGTGATATTACCTCAACCATCGAGAAACCCTTGCCCTCAAGCTGATAAGTGAACGCGTTTTTGATCGCTTTGCGGGTCTTGATTACGTTGGCCGGATTATGCACCGAGGTTCGTTCCAGATAAGTCGCGCCTTCGAGACTCCTCAGCAGCTCGCACATCTTGAACGGATAGCCGTTAGCCGCAACCGTCCGCCCGGAGGGGCAGGTAGTAGCTTTCATCCCCAGAAGCGTCGTTGGGGCCATCTGGCCGCCGGTCATACCATAGATAGCGTTGTTAATAAAAATTATAGTGATATTCTCCGACCGGTTGGCGGCGTGAATCGTCTCGGCCATACCAATTGAGGCCAAATCGCCATCGCCCTGATAAGAGAAAACCACACAATCGGGTTTCACTCTTTTCATGCCGGTTGCGATTGCCGGTCCCCTTCCATGGGGCCCCTGGATAGCATCGCAATTGAAATACTCATCCGCGAAAACCGAACAGCCGACCGGGGCGATAGCTATCGTTCTGTCAAGTACTCCTAATTCGACAAGGACTTCGCCTACCAGCCGATGAACCACACCATGGCCGCAACCCGGGCAATAGCGCATCGGGATTTCGGTTAGTCCCTTTGTCCTTTCAAATACTTTTTCCATTTCTATCTCCAATAATAATTTTATCTTAGCCTGGTTGAGACAGGATCTCAAGCTCGTCCCATGATCTTCTTAATCAGCTCAAACACATCTTCCGCGGTAGGCAAACCACCGGCCGGGCGGGCGTGAAGATCGATCTTTGCTTTGCCAAGTATCGATAATTGGACGTCCTCGATATATTGGCCGAGGCTCATTTCGACCACCAGGAAATTCTTAACCCGGTCAGCCAGATCAAAAAACACCTTTTTGGGAAATGGCCAGACCGTAATCGGGCGAACGAGTCCAACTTTCATGCCTTCCTTGCGAGCCAAAGCCATCGCCGATTTGCAAGCCCGGGCCGATGTTCCATAGCCGGTAAGGATCAGTTCGGCATCTTTGGTGTTAATTTCTTCGCAAAGGATCTCGTTTTTTTCAACTTCGTTAAGGACCTTTTGAAGTTCAAAATTAAATTCTTCCATCTTGCCGGGAGCCAGATCATAAGAGCGGACAATACGACGCTCACCCCGGCCTCTTTTGCCGAGATCGCCCAAAGCCCATTCGGGTTCAGTGATTGATTTGGGATCTATCGGTTCGAAATCGAATATAACGGGTTCCATCATCTGGCCAAGAAGTCCATCCGCTAAAATCATCGAGGGAATACGATATTTAAAAGCGACCTCGTAGCATTTACGGGGAAAATTAGCCAGTTCCGAAACAGTGCCGGGCGCCATGCAGAACACGCGATAATCGCCGTGGCCGCCGCCGCGAGTAGCCTGGAAATAATCTCCCTGCGATGGAGCGATATTACCGAGCCCGGGTCCGCCTCTAACAACGTTAGCATAAAAAATCGGCAGACGGGCGCCGGCGGCATAGGAGATGCCCTCCTGCTTCAAATCAATTCCGGGGCTGGATGATGACGTCATCACTCGTGTTCCGCAGGCGGTGGCGCCATACAGCATGTTGATAGCCGCCACTTCGCTTTCGGCCTGAATAAACGTGCCGCCGACCTCAGGCAGCCGCCACGACATATATTCCGGAACCTCGTTTTGCGGCGTAATCGGATAGCCGGCGAAAAACCGGCAGCCGGCTCTCACCGCGCCTTCAGCCAACGCTTCATTGCCTTTCATCAAGATTTTTTCAGCCATACCTACCTCACTTCCAGACTTCGATTGCGATATCCGGGCAAACATAAGCGCATAACTTGCAGCCGGTACAGTTTTCGGGTTTAACCATAGTTGCCGGGTAATAGCCCGATGGCGCGAAATTTTCCGACAAACCTATGACATCTTCCGGACACGCTGCAATACAGAGTTCACAACCTTTGCATCTCACAATGTCCACCTCTATTTTTGGCATATTACCTCCATTAATAAAGCATATTTAGGGCAATATAGAATTTGAAAAAGCGTATGGCAAATGTTTTTGTAACTTTTTTCACAATCTACATTAACAAAACCCCGCCGGAGATATCGGGCGGGGTCTATTAACATCATTAGTAACAACAGCTTGAATTTAGCCGTAGTATTCTTTATGATTGCATTTACAAATTTCGACCATGGTCTTCTTATATTTGTAAAAACCATTGTCGGATTTGTTGGCAATCAAAAACAAGGTTGGGGTAATCGCCGAACCGCAGACGGCGCAGGTCTTCGCATGTTTTACCTTACTTGCTTTATCTGCAAAAGATTGTCTTTTTGCCATAATGCCTCCAGTTTCTTGCCGCCAATATAATATCAAACGGGCTTAAGGCAAAGGTATTTTTGCAATTGTTTTTTTAATTTTATAGCCTGAACGATCACTTTTTCCGGCCCGCTATCTACTACTTCGGCGGTTTGGATATATTCTAAAGCTTCATCAAATTGGCCAAAAGCTATAAAGTTATAGAATTTTTCCAGATTTATTTCAGCCATTTTTCCGATTCCCGACTTTCCGCAAGCGCTCCACGTATGGCCCTACCTTATAGCCTTTTAACTTCATAAAATATAACATGCTGGCGGCCAGATGGTTGACCTTTAAATCGGGTGATTTTTCCAGCGCTTTAAGGAGGCTATCGACCGCGGTGAATGGATGCTGTCCGGTTTGCCGGTAATAGTCCAGCATTTTAGACTGGTAATCGATGCTGTTTTTTAACTGATCCATAATTTCCCGATTATCAACTCCGCTTTCAGCCGATTCAGGTTCAGTTAAGTCGATATCCGGTGGCTTAACCGGGCTGGTTACGAGATGTGCTCCACTTTCAGCCAAAACGCCGGCTATTCTATTAACAAAGAGGTTCGCGGTCGCGGCTACGCCGGCTGCCTGTTTGCGGTTGAACAAGATCGCCTGTTTATCGGAATGACCGAACTCTCCCCGGCTATACGCGCCGATCTGATCAGCGCATTCTTCCAATTGCTGAATCATTTCTTTGGTCAAGGTTTTTCCTGACAGCAAACCATCATTTTCTTTAAACCATGATTCAAGTTCAGCCAGCCGGTTATCCATCTGACGATATTGCTCTTTATTGCTGAAGGTGATTTCCCTTAGGCTATTGATTTTATCTGAAACTTTCAATTGGTCAAGACGTTTTACCGCGTAGGCCTTCAGAAAATGCTCAAGCCGGCTATCCAGCTTTGATATTACATTTTGACGAGGATTTGTCATCTTATCCTTCCGTCAGGAACTTATCCATCAATTCGGCCAATGCTTCCACTTGCAGTTCAAGATGTGATAGATCTATATTATCGACATAATAACTACCAGCCGGTTCGATTAAATCCGCTTCTTTAAGCTTGACCAGGGCCTTTAATATGTCAACTAGATTGCCGCCGGAAATATTCACTATCGATTCAATAGTCCGGCGACCATCGCATAAGGCCAGGATATTCCATTCTGTGCTTGATAGCTTAATTTCGATATTTTCTTGCTCGCTTGATGGCTTAAGTTTCATCGCCGTATTGAAATCGGGGAGCTGCTGTTTAAGATGGTTCAGTTCATCGGCCCGTTTCGCGCCATCGAGGATGAGGCTTTCGGTGGAGAGCGATAATTGCTTTTCCTCCTCGGTGGGGAATTTGCTATCGTAAAATTTAAAAACTCCGCTATCCCAGTCCATGACCTTGTACACGATATCTGAAATCTGCTCTGTCAAAGCGTTCTCCAACTGCGCTTCATCGATTTTTCCCGACTCCACCAGGATTCTGCCAAGTCGCTTCTGGCCAAAATTGCTCTTCTGCTCAGCTAATGAATCATCCAGCACTTTATCATCGATTAAGCCTTTTATTATCAGCTTCTTGCCCAGATGGTTATCGCCGTTGGGCGAATAGGCATGAGTAATCTTCCCCTCGTTGAAATAAAACATGGTAGCCCGGTCATTTTGCGCTATGCCGAGAGTTCCCGTCCTCCTGCCGGAGGAAATCAACTGAAAGATCTCTGGGACATTGAATTTTTCGATCTTACCTTGAAGGTCCATTGGCAAAGATTATATCATAATGTCTGTTTTCTGGCAAGTGATAATCTGAATTTTCGAAGTAAAAATTGTTATCTTCGCAACTTAAAACTGATTATCTAACTCGATAATTAAAACTATAGCCGGAGGCCGCGTAATCGATTGAAACATGACCGGCATTTATCACTAAAAACCTGAACTGGCCATATATTCTGCTTATCGATGGGATTACAAACGATACCTGATAACCGCCCGCCCCATCCGGAACCGGGGAGGCCAATTCATAGCCAAAATTATCGATAGGAGTATAGACATAAACCAGATTGGTTTCATCATTAACTCTAAACCTTAAAGTGACTTCTTCCCCCGCGTCAAATCGTGGAATATCGTCAAGGTCGGTTGTACCGGTATGAAATATCATATCATCGTTTGAATCCGAATCGTATGTTAAATTATTAAGAAAAGCCAGGTCATGTCCGGGCGTGACAAATCTGGCGTGGCCGATAGCCGTTAACAACCAGCCGCGCCGCTGGCTGGTTTGGCCCCATTGCTGACAAATCGCGCTTCGGGTGGCGGTTAGCTCAAATTCCTTTGAATATCTTTCCAGACTGTCAGCATTATCGTTGTACCTTAATATATTTAAAACACCTTGCCAGGTTTTGGTTATAGTAGCATTAGCCTGATTGACGAGCCCTATTGGGCTCTGGACAGGTTGATCGGAAAATATCACTCGAAAATCATCAGTCGTCGAATCCACTACATGCCAGTACAGAGGTTGAGCCGGATCGGGGTCGGCGATAAACGCGAGCGTATCCGGTATGGATGCGGGCAGGATTACTAATTCCGATAGTCTGCCATTGTCGATCATTACCACATTGAATATAGCTTCCTCATTAGTGGCTTCATATTGCGAGAGCGGCTTATCGCCGGTACACGCCACTAATAACGCGGCTGCACTTATAAGTATCAACGCTATCGGTTTCATGCTTTATTCCTTATCGATTGTTTTAATCTCGAAATTTCATCGCGAAGCATAGCCGCTTTTTCGAATTCGAGCTGTTTGGCTGCTTTGTTCATCAATTTCATCAACTGCGCCAGCTTGTCCTCTATCTCCAGCTTGGCTACGGCATCGATTTCTTTTTCAACAGTAATTTCCGGCTCAAGAGTTTTGCTATCGGCGAACGCGGTGGATTTCAGGATATCCTCCCGCGACTTATAAATAGTTTTAGGTACGATACCGTGCTTTTCGTTGTATTCAAGCTGGCGATTCCGGCGGCGATTAGTCTCATCGATTGCCTTACGCATCGAATCGGTAATCTCATCGGCATACAGCAATACCAGCCCGGCTTTATTCCTCGCCGCCCGGCCGGCCGTCTGAATCAATGAACGCGCCGATCTTAAAAAACCCTCTTTATCGGCATCGAGAATAGCCACCAGCGAAACTTCCGGCAAATCCAGCCCTTCCCTTAGAAGGTTAATGCCTACCAGTACATCGAACTGGGCCAGCCGCAAATCGCGAAGTATCTCCACTCTGTCTATCGCGTCGATTTCGGAATGAAGATACCTGACCTTGATACCGAGATTAGCCAGATAATCGGTCAAATCTTCAGCCATCCGCTTGGTCAAAGTGGTCACCAACACCCGGCTCCCCTCAGCGGTGACTTTTCTAATCTCATTGATAAGATCATCGACCTGGGTTTTCAGCGGACGGACTTCTATAAGAGGATCAACCAGCCCGGTAGGCCTGATTATCTGCTCCACGACTTCGCCGTCTGAATGTTCGATTTCATAATCAGCCGGAGTAGCCGAAATAAAAATCGCCTTGTTGATCTTCTGTTCGAATTCCTCGAAAAAATACGGCCGGTTATCCAGCGCCGAGGGCAAGCGAAATCCATGCTCAACCAGGGTCTCCTTGCGAGACCTGTCGCCCCGGTACATCCCGCGTATCTGAGGTATAGTTTGATGCGATTCATCGATCACCAACAGATAATCTTTTGGGAAAAAATCAAACAGCGTATACGGACTCTGACCAGGCTGTCGATTCGTGAGGTGCCGGGCATAATTTTCGATTCCTGAGCAATAGCCTATCTCCATGAGCATCTCGATATCATATCTGGTCCGTGTAGCCAGACGTTGAGCCTCCAGTAGCTTGCCGTTTTTACGAAAGAATTCCAACCGCTCTTCAAGTTCTTCTTTGATGCTTTTAATTGCTTTTTCGATATTAAAACGATCGGTCACGAAATGACGGGCCGGGTAGATAGTTTGCCGTTCTTTTATTTCAACCACATGACCATCGACAAGATTGACCAGCGTGATTTTCTCGATTTCATCGCCGAAATAATCGATCCGGATGCCGATATCGTCATAGGCCGGATGGATTTCGACAACATCTCCCCTGACCCGAAACGTCCCTCGCCCGAATTCGATATCATTGCGGTTATATTGAATCTTGATCAGGTCGCGCAGTAATTTATCGCGCGGAAATTCCTGACCGGTCTGTATGAATACCATCATCGCCTTATAATCCTCAGGCGATCCCAAACCGTAGATACAGGAAACCGAGGCGACTATGATTACATCATCCCGTTCCAGAAGCGACGATGTCGCCCGTAAGCGCAAGCGGTCAATATCATCATTAATCGAAGTGTCCTTCTCGATATAAGTATCTGTCGATGGTATATATGCTTCCGGTTGATAATAGTCATAATAGCTGATAAAAAATTCGACCGCGTTTTCGGGAAAGTAGCCTTTTAATTCACCGTAGAGCTGGGCGGCTAATGTTTTATTATGCGAAAACACCAGGGTCGGCCGGTTGATCTCGGTAATAACATTAGCGATCGTATAGGTTTTTCCGGAGCCGGTCACCCCCAGAAGAGTCTGAAATTTGCGGTTGTTTCTGATACCCGCGACTAATTGCCTTATTGCCTGAGGTTGATCGCCGTTTGGTTTGTATTCCGAAACCAATTTGAATGCCTTGCTCATAATATACTCTATTTAAATTACAATCATGATAAGGTTTTTATTCCAAACAGTCAAAATAATAAATATTCTTAAATCATACGCCTAAAATCGACATAGCTTCACCAACCGTGTAATGCGATCCGGTAATCAGGATAACGTCATCGGGCCTGGCATTATCTATAGCCGTCTTTACGGCATCACGAACATGAGGTATCACCTGGAAATTGCTGGTCAAATGCGATGCCTGACGGGCCAGTTTCTCCGGGTCGGCGGCTCTATCGGTCATCGGTTTGGTAATAATGATAACATTGGCGAAACGGCCCAGTTCTGTCAGCATCAGGTTCGAATCCTTATCGGCCAGTATGCCAAAAACGGCTATAATATGACGATTGTTATAAAATTCCTTGAAATATTCGACCAACACTTTCATGGCGGCCGGGTTATGTCCGACATCAAGAATAACTTCCGGTTCCTTACCTATTTTCTGCAAACGCCCGGGCCATTTAACATCCCGAAACCCGATAACCGCCCCGGTAGGGGTAAGCTTGATATTAAGAGGTTCGGCTTGCTCGGCGGCAACGATACTGCAGATTGCGTTTTCCAACTGATGTCTGCCCGGCAAAGCCAAACGTAGATTATAATACTTCTGCGAACGCGTGAAAATATCCATCTCAGTGTTGCGATCATTTATATCCTGAATTACCCATTGGGTCTCATCGAATATCGAAAGCAGATTGCTTTTGCGCTGCTTGCATGTCTGCCTTATCACCCGCTTCGCGTCAATATGGCCAGCGGCCGTGATAACCGGTATTCCGTTTTTAATTATTCCGGCTTTCTCGAACGCGATCTGACTTATATCCTTGCCGAGATGTTTGGTGTGTTCCTTATCAATATTAGTTATAACCGACGCTACGGGAGTAATGACATTGGTAGCATCGAAACGGCCGCCCAAACCGGTTTCGATTATCGCCAGATCGACTTTTTCATCCCGGAAATACGTGAACGCCAGCGCGGTAACCGCTTCGAAAAAAGTGGGGTTAATCGTCTCGAACTTGTCCAGGACAGCGGTAAAAAAATCGGTTACATATTTCTGGTCAATAAATCGGCTGTTTATCCTGATCCTCTCTCTGAATTCAACTAAATGAGGCGAAGTATATAAACCGATTCGATAGCCGGAGTTCGCCAGAATGCTTTCCATTATAGCGGCCGTACTGCCCTTGCCGTTGGTGCCGGCGATATGTATCGTTGGATAAGATTTATGCGGATTATTTAAAAACGATAATATGCGGCTAATATTATCCAACCCCAGCTTCATGCCGTACATTTCCAGGCGAAGCAGGTAATCCAGGACATCTTTGTATTGCATAATCTATTAGTTCTCCGGGATAGGCATATAATCGATCAGTAAGGAAAGAGTGCTTTTTAATTCGTTGCGGCTCACGATAGCGTCAAGAAAGCCGTGTTCGAGGAAAAACTCGGACGATTGAAAACCGGGCGGCAGTTCTCCGCCGATTGTCTGGGCGATAACCCGGGGACCGGCAAAACCCAGAAGCGCTTGCGGCTCGGCAATTATCACATCCCCCAGTGAGGCATACGAGGCCATCACGCCGGCGGTTGTTGGATTAGTCAAAACCGAAATAAAGGGGATTTTTAGCTTGGCCAATTTTGCCAATAGCGCCGATGTTTTAGCCATCTGCATCAGCGATAATATCCCCTCCATCATCCGCGCGCCGCCGGAACAGGAGACGATAATCAACGGGATTTTTTTGTCTATGGCTCGTTCGATGGCCCGGGCGATTTTCTCGCCGACCACCGACCCCATCGAACCGCCGATAAAATCGAACTCCATGACAGCAAATGAGATTTCGCGGCCCTTGAGTTTGCCGATTCCCGCAATTATGGCATCTTTTAAATTAGTCTTTTTCTGGGCGGCTGAAATTCTGTCGACATATCTTTTGGAATCCCTGAACTTCAGCGGATCGGCCGATTCCATGGCCGCGTCGTATTCTTCGAGAATACCATCATCTAAAACCAAATTAATATAATCTTTACTTTTGATTCGAAAATGGTAATTGCATTTAGGGCATATCCAGAAATTCTTCGTCATGGCGGCGACCGTAATAATTTCACCGCAACCGCTGCATTTGGTCCAGACACCGTCCGGAATATCTTTTTTCTCGACGCTTAATAAATCGCGCGATTTCTTACGAAACCATTCCATTACTCAACACCCCGAATCATTATCAACGCGTCCTCGGTGGGCTTATGATAATAATATTTGCGCTTTCCGGCAACCCTGAATCCGAATTTCGCATAAAGTTTACAGGCCGCCTCATTGGATGGTCTGACTTCCAACACCAACAAGCGCTTATGGTTTTCGGTTGCCAGGCTAATTATATGCTCAACCAGCCTGGTACCGATTCCCCGCTGGCGGAAATCCGGCGACACGGCCAAATTGCCGATCTGGATTTCATCGGCGGCCGAATACAGGCAAGTATAGCCGGCGACTTTATTTTCAAACCGGGCTACCAGTGGAATAGCGAAATCATTTTTCAGATCGGACAAAAAGGCCTGTTTCGACCAGGGATCCGAAAAAACCTTTGTTTCTATCTGATGAACTTCGTCGAGATCGCTCTCGGCCATTCTGGTAATTTCTATTTTCATCGATAACCGTTCAATTTTAAAAATCCGATCTCAAATAAATCGGTACTACTTCCGACGGCTTAAGGATTCTGCCCTGATTAATTTCCTGTTCGCCCGTTAGGCAGGCCGATTCCGCCAAATTAAGATCATCGCTGATAAGATACTCACTTGGGCCGAATTCGGCAATAAATTGTTTTGCCGTATGCGATGGTCCCAGAAAACATGTTTTCTGGTCAACAATATCCCTAAAATCCTCAATAGGCCCAATTTGATCAGGTGAAAGCCTTTGAAGGTGTCCTTCAGAGCAATTAAAAACCGCGTAATAATACTCGTCTCTTTTGGCATCAATTATTACGATGGTTTTTTTGTGATTGTTAGTAGTTGCCATAGCGTTTGCCAACAGCGTGGATATGCCGGTTAATGGCAAATCTAATCCATAACAATAGCCTTTAGCGGCGGCCAGGCCGATTCGCAGCCCGGTAAATGAACCCGGCCCCAATGTTACGGATATTCCGGATAAACCGCTCAAAGAAATTCCATTAGCGGAAAGAAATTTGTCCATGCTTAATTGTAATATTTCTCCATGTCTTAATCCGGGTCTGGTCAATTCTGAGGCGATTACTTTGCCATTTTCGCATATAGCCAGACCAAGATTTTGACCTGAGGTGTCAATGCCCAAAATCATTTAATTCAACGACCTCGATCTTTCTTGTCAATAAATCAATTATATCAAAGTAAACATCAATCCGGCGTTTGGGCAAATTATTTTTCGCTTTTTCGGCCCATTCAATTACGACCACGCGCTCGGTATTAAACATGTCATCCCAGCCCAGTTCATCGAGATTATTTTCAACCCTGTAAAGATCCACATGAGCCACTTCTATATCACCGGGGTAAAAATTAATGATATTGAAAGTAGGGCTGTGAACATCCACACTGCAATTAAGCCCACAGCAGATACCCCTGGTGAAAGCGGTCTTGCCTGATCCCAGCGAACCATACAAGGCTATAACATCGCCGGGCCTGACTTTTAAGGCAAGCTCTTTGCCCAAAGCCTCAGTTTGATTTTCTGAATGACTGAATGTTTTCATTTTTGCGATATAATATGCGGATTAACGAAATGCCGGATTTACTTCGGCTCCAGAGTGACTATCGGCAGAACCATCTCATCCAATGAAATTCCGCCATGCTGGAAACTGTTCTGATACTGGCGGCGATATTCGGAATAATTCGTGGGATATACGAAGTAGTAATCCTCGCGCGCGATTACATAGGTGGTCGCCAGGCCCCATACGGGCAGACGGAATTCTTTGGGATTTTTAATCAAAAAAGTCTGCTTGGGATCGCAGTTAAGGTTATCGCCGTATTTATATCTCAGGTTGGATGATGTATCCCTTTTACCATAGACAATCGCTCCCTTGGTACCGAGAACCGAGCCATGATCGGTCGTTATGACAATCGAGCAATCCCAGGTGGACAGGTTCTTCAACAATTCAAACAGGTGTGAATGAATAAACCACGATTTCATCAGAGATCTGAAAGCCGCCTCATTGGGGGCGATTTCCTGAAGAATTTCGGATTCGCTTCGGCCATGAACCAGGATATCTATAAAATTAAAAACGACAGATAATAATGGCGTACCGGAATAAGTTTTGATTTTTTTAGCCAGGTTTTTACCTTCATCGAAATCAAGTACTTTAACGTATTTAGTATCGCCTTTGGGTTCCACGCCCAGCAATTTTAATTGCCTGTCGAGCAGTTGATGTTCGTTGCGGTTGCGGCCGTATTCCTGAGTGTTCTGCTTCCATGCTTCGGGGAACAATTGAGCTACTTTGTCCGGATATTCGCCGCTGAAAATCGCGTTGCGCGAAAAAGGCGTGGCCGTCGGGAGGATCGAATAATAACATTCCCGGCGAATATTGAAATATTCCGCCAATACCGGTTCGATGATAAGCCATTGATCGTAGCGCATACAATCAACCACTATAAATACGGTCATCTTCTTATTCTTGAGATGAGGCGCTACATAATCTTTGACAATATCCACTGAAAGCGGCGGGCCATCCCCTTTAATCCACGACGTGTAATTCTTAAAAACGAAATTGGCAAATTCGGCGTTGCATTGACGTTTTAAATCCTGATGCGACTGGTGCAAGCCGACATCTCTGAAGTCCTCGAGTTCCAGTTCTATCGATGAAAGCTTTGTGTGAATATCGATCCAATCCTGCCAGTTTAAAGGTCCCATTAGCTGGGCGTTGACCCGGTTGAATTCGGTGACAACCTCCTGAGTCAGGTGGTTTTCCATGATTCGCTTTTTATCGAGTATGCGTTTAACTACCGACAGGACCTGGCTGGGATTGACCGGCTTGGTCAGATAATCATCTATTTTTTGGCCGATAGCCTGCTCCATCAACCTCTCTTCTTCGGATTTGGTTACCATAACCACCGGCATATTAGGCTTGATATCCTTCAATTCCACCAGTGTCGAAAGGCCGTCGCGGCCGGGCATCATCTCATCCAGTAAAACAAGGTCAAATTGGCCGTTATTAACTTGCTCAATAGCGTCATCGCCGTTGGCGGCGGTTTCCACTTTATAGCCCCGTTCTTCTAAAAATATGATATGGGCTTTTAACAGGTCGATTTCGTCATCGACCCAAAGAATAATTTTTTCCATGTCATACCGGCAATTCTATAATAAACTCTGTTCTTACGCCAGGCTCGCTGCCCGCCAGCCTGAATTTTCCCTTATGATATTCCACGATGATCCGTCGGGCCAGCGTCAAGCCCAATCCCCAACCGCGTTTCCTGGTCGTGAAACCGGGATCGAAAATCCTTTTCTGATTGGTGGCTGAAATCCCTTTCCCATTATCTATAACTCTTATGGCCGCTGTCCGGTTGTTAAGTTTCGTGTTAATATATATTTTCCCGGTTTTGGGATCGACGGCCTCCAGCGAGTTTTTAATCAGATTTTCGATTACCCAGCCAATAAGTTCCTGGTTAATATTTATATCCGGCAAATCACTGTATTGTTCGATTATTTCTACACCTTTGCCGCCGCCCGGCAGCCTGAGTCTGTAATAAGCGACTACCTCGGCGATTGTTTTATTGACATCGCATTTATCGAGGTCGGGAATGGAACCGATTGAACCGAACCTGGTGGCTACGCGGTCAAGCCTTTGCAAATCCGATTGCATCCGGCCGATAATTTCCTCGAAATTAACTTTAACATGTTGATCGGGCAAGGCGAAATCTTCCTTCGTGTATTTAAGCTTCAAAAGTTCCACCCAACCCATCAACGCCGATAACGGCGTGCCAAGTTGATGAGCCGATTCTTTAGCCATTCCGGCGTAGATATAATTCTGTTCCGCCTTTTTGACGGAGCGAAAGCTGAAATAGGCGAACAACAAAAATAGAGCGACCACCAAAATTTCTATAAAAGGCATATACTGAAGTTTTTTTATCAGTTTGGAATCACCATAATGAAGATAATTGATTACGATTTTTTCAGGTCCGTAATATATCGGGATCGCGTCATATTTGGCGTCCATTTCCTTTATGTATCGCTTCAATTTTTCATTCGCCTTTTTTGAAGTATCCTCTTGCGGAATGTCCACCGTCCAATACATCGGTTCGCCGTTGGTCGAGGTGACGATTATAGGGAAATTGGCTTTATTGATTATTTCCTCGAAAATAAAATTAATTTCACTGCCGCTGGTAGCTTCACTGGCGGCGTACTGCCAGAGTTTGGCGTAGGCGCGGCTGACCCGGGCCGCGTCATTTTCGAGTCCGGAAATAATGCTCTGGTTGTAATATATAAATAATACAACCACGGCGACCATACCGATACCCAGTATACTGGTTATCATTTTAGGATAGCCGAAATAGCTTTTTATCGACCAATGCGCCATGATAGATGTTCTAAACAGGTTCCATTTTTGTCAGACCATTCATATATGGCCTTAGTACTTCGGGCACGACAACCGAGCCATCCGCTTGTTGATAATTTTCCAGAATGGCAATTACCGTCCGCGGCAAAGCCAGCCCCGAGCCATTTAATGTATGCACGAACTCCGGCTTGGCGCCCGGCCCGGGCCGATAGCGCAGGTTCATCCGCCGGGCCTGGAATGATTCGAAATTCGAGCAGGAGGATACCTCCAGCCAGCTTTCCATACCCGGCGCGTAGGCTTCGAGATCGTAACACTTGGCGGCGGCAAAAGACAGATCGCCGGTGCAGAGAAGGTTTACGCGATAAGGCAATTCGAGCTTTTTCAAAACCGCTTCGGCGTCAGCCAGAAGTTTTTCCAGTTCTTCGTAAGATGTTTCCGGTTCGACTATTTTTACCATCTCGACTTTATGGAATTGATGAACACGGGTAATACCGCGGACATCTTTGCCGTAAGAACCGGCTTCACGGCGGAAACAGGGCGAAAAAGCGCAATAATATTTTGGCAGATCATCGGCTTTTAATATCTCCCCCGCGTGAAGGTTGGTAATCGGCACCTCCGCGGTGGGTATGAGGTAAAGATCGTCATCCTGAACGCGATACATATCTTCCGCCAGTTTGGGCAACTGCGCCGAACCGATCATCGCCGCCGAACCGGCGATATAGGGAATCATCATTTCTTTATAACCGTGTTCGGCTACATGTAAATCGAGCATGAAATTAATAAGAGAGCGCTCCAGTTTCGCGCCGATTCCGGTCAGCGTATAGAACCCGGAGCCCGATATCTTTACGCCCCGGGCAATATCCAAAGCGCCGATTATTTCGCCTATCTCCCAATGCGGCCTGATCTTGAAATCGAATTCGCGAAGAGTTCCGACATTGCGGATAATTTTATTGTCCGATTCGTCTTTACCAATTGGAACATCACTGTGCGGAACATTAGGTATAAATAAAAGAGCTTCATTTAATTCTGCTTCTACGTTTTTCAATGAATTGACCAACTCATCGATTCTGTCGCCCGCCTGACGCATCTCTGTAACCAGTGTCGATGCGTTTTTCCCCTGTTTTTTAGCTTCAGCAATCTCCTTGGAAACGAGGTTTTTACGGGCTTTTAGGGTTTCGCTTTCGCCGATCAAATTCCGCCGTTTGGTGTCCAGTTCAATTATAGCCTCTACATCGCCTTTCTCGGCTTTAGCTATAATAGCGTTTTTGACAAGTTCGGGATTTTCTCTGATAAATTTTAAATCCAGCATATTATTTCTTTCTCGATACAATTAAACTTCGTAACGCTCCGGCAAAAATCCAATAGATATCAGTCAAAATCGACATATTTTTCATATATTGCAATTCTTTTTCAAAATAATCTTTCTTTTCGGCATGATGAGCCGGACCCCAGAAACCAGGTTTTATTAATTTTCGGCGCCAGAATCCCGGAATTTCCTTTGAATCACAGCCGGCTTGATCGGGCGAAAGCGGCAGATTGCCCACTAAGGATAAATTTCCGGCAATCACCGTTAGTAAAGCAGGCAAGCCCGGATACAAACGATATTGGTTGGAATTTTTGACAGCGTTCGCGTAGAATCCATAATAATAATATGTTTGGCCATCCCGGCCATAAAATCGTTCGCGCGTAAAATACGGGTGTTTTTTGAACTTTGCTTCGATATATTTATAAACAAATACCGGGCTGCCTAAAAATAAGAATATACTCGAGAAAACAATATCCAGACCTCTTTTGAAAATCCACTCCCAGGTTCGAAGTAGTTCCGCTGAAAGCTTCACCAGGCCATCGCGATAAAGCTTTATGACCCTGAAACCATCGAACGGCGCGCCGGGCTGACCCATGAATAAAAATTCATTTTCAAGATAAAATTGCGATCTGAGAATAGGCATATAGTCATCGAAATTATCAGATGGCCAGACTAAAATAATCTTTTCCAGCTGATTCAAACGAATAAGATCACCCAAAGATTTTTCATCTCCAAGATATGGCAATTCACGATCTTTAAGATCGAATCCCGAAGAATCGATGTATCCGATAACCCTGAATCTCTGCCTGGCTATTTCCAATAATTTTACCAGATCGGCCTGCTTGTCTTTAATAAGCAAAGCCACTCTCGGGCGACGAGTTGGCTTATTAGTTATTCCCCGGGCTACCATAAAAGCGATATATTTGATAATGCAATTAAATATTATTAAGATAGCCATATATAGAAAAACCGGAAGAGTCGACACGGTGATCTTGCCTTCTAAAATAAAAATAGCTATGATAAATGTGATCATTCCGCTTAGCACGACTTTAACCAAAGCCCGAACATAATCGATAAAACTCCGATTAGGTCGAATTTCATAAATCCCCATTACTGAAAACAGAAGCACCCAGAACAAACTTATCCAGACAGCCGGGGCGAACATCTCCGAGTAGGGAATGTATACTTCATAAGGGAAAAAGCCCCACTTGTATTTCAGCGCGTAGAGAAAATAAAATGCCACATTTACCGAAAGCATATCGATTACGAAAAAGACGGTTCTTTCGATGAAATAAAGAAAATTGCGATATAAGTGAACACCTAAAACCGATAACGACAAGCCGGCCAGAAATATCAACAATACCGAAAGCTGATCGGCTTTAAGAATATATGTTGCCACGCCGAACAGACCCATAACGAGGTTAATGAAAAAGACCGCTTGGTAAGCATTTTTAGTCGAAAAAATCCAGCGTACGAAACGATACGGAGAACTATCGGGAGCGGCGACTGACAGGCTGCGTTTTTCACGCATACGCGATAAACTTACCAGGGCAATATCGAAAATCGGATAGCTTAATATCAAAAATGGCGTTGTATATAGATAGTAAGACCTGTTGCTCATCATATAGATAATAGCAAACGCGCCAAAAATAAAACCTAAAAACAAAGCGCCAGCGTCGCCCATGAAAATCCTGGCCCGAGGCAGGTTATATCTTAAAAAACCGATTATGGCGCCAATCAGGGCCGCCAACAATATGGCCGTATTGGTATCGCCGGATAGAATCGCTACCGCCAGAAAAGCCAGCCCGATCGCGAAACTCATGCCGCCTGTCACACCATCCATGTTGTCGAGTATATTAAACGCGTTCATCATCGATACCAGGCCGAAAATCAAGGCGCCGAACTCAAGTAATGGATGAAACAAACCTATACTGGCCTGGGTAATCGCGACAAACATACCGGCGGCGATAAATTGACCGGTCAGCTTGATAGTCGGATTCATCCCGAATCTGTCATCAATAAATCCGACCAGGGCTATCAAACCGCCTCCAATCACAAGTCCATCCGCAATTCGATTCCACTCGAATATTCCGGCCAACCTGGTGCCCATTACGACGATAAATACAGACAGGCATATAGCGATACCGCCCAGAACCGGAGTCGGATTTTTATGTATGTTATCACGGTCAGGATTATCGACTACATTGAAACCGCGGGAAATCCTGATTGCCAGAGGATGAAAAACCAACGATAAAAATAGCGATGAAAGGAATACTATGAATAAGTTCATTATTTTTTATAATATTCTATAATATCAGCCAGTGATTCTTCCAGTTTAATTTTCGGATGAAAACCGATTAGCGCGTTGGCTTTGGAAATATCGGGCAGACGCTTTTTCATGTCCTCAAAACCCTTTGTGAAAGCTTTATCATAGGGAATATAGATTATTTTCGATTTGCTGTCAGTCATTTTCTTTATTAGTTCGGCTAGCTTAATAATAGAAATATCCTTGTTATTGCCAATATTGAATACTTCTCCGAACGCTTTGGGCGCGTTTATCAAGCTGATCAGGGCGCCGGTGACATCCCTGACATCGGTAAAGCATCTGGTCTGTTTGCCATCGCTGAACACGGTCATATCAAGGCCTAAAAGAGCCTGCTTGACAAGCGTCGGCACGACCATGCCGTATTGACCGGTCTGCCTGGGACCTATCGTGTTAAAAAGTCTGACAATTACCACCGGTAATTTTTTTTCATGATAATAAGCTAAGGCCAGAAACTCATCAACCGCCTTCGAACAAGCATAACTCCATCGGCTCTTGGAGGTTGGCCCATAGACCGAATCATCGTTTTCCTTGAACGGGATTTTTTCGTTTTTACCATATACTTCGGAAGTCGATGTTATCAGTACCGATTTTTCGTGCTTATTGGCAAGATGAAGCACGATCTCGGTGCCCAGCACATTGGTCTCGATCGTATCGACCGGCTTTTCGATTATCAGCTTCACTCCGACAGCGGCGGCCAGATGGAAAATCATATCGCAGCCCAGCACCAGCTCTTCCATCAATTCTTCATCCATGATATTGCCGACTTCAAAAACAAAATTAGGATTATTCTGAAGATGCGCGATATTATCGAGACTGCCGGTCGAGAGGTTATCGACCGCGAACACTTTATAGCCGCGATTCAGTAAATCCTCAGCCAGATATGACCCGATAAAGCCGGCGCCGCCGGTTATTAAAGCGGATTTTTTTGTCTTAGCTTTCATTTTTTATTATCTCCACAGCTTCATATAGATCGTCAGCGATAAAATCCGCCTTAACCTTCATAGCTCCCGGTTCCTCACCGGCATAGCCGGTCAAAACTTGAATGGTGGAAGCTCCGATATTTTTACCCGCCTGGATATCCGAGCTTTTATCCCCAATCATCCAGGATTTGGCGTAATCTATATTAAATTCTCGCCGCGCCAAATCGAATAGCCCGGTTTTTGGCTTTCGGCATTCACAGTTATCATCCGGGTTATGAGGACAATAATAAATTTTATCGATTAAAACACCTTTTTTTTTCAAATCGACAATTAACTCTGCATTGAATTCATCGACTTGGTCGGCTGTGAAGAACCCCCGGCCGATGCCTGATTGATTGGAAATGATAATTTTAAGGTACTGCGAGGGGATCGATTTTAAGGCTTTTACCGCCCTGGGTATATATTCAAGCTCTGAAATATCACTAATAAAATCCTTCTCGACTATTATTACGCCGTCTCGGTCCAGGAATATCGCTTTTTTTGATATTATCGCCATTTAAGCCTTTAAATATTAACGGATTTCCCCACTATTCGTTTATACAAAAACGAGCCGGGGTATCATTCGTTTATAGGCCGATAGACTTCTCAATTTGCTTGACCATATCCAAAGCCAGATTAGACCGCAAAAATTTTTCGGTCACCAACTTCTTGCCGTTATCTCCCATAACTTGCCTCTTGATTGGGTCATTGCAGAGAATATTTAAGGCGCGCCCGAATGAACCTTTTTCAGCCAGGGAAAAATATATGCCGGTATTATATTTTTCCATTATCTCCCGCATCTCGCCATTTACATTGGAAATGACAGGCTTGCCGGCGGCCATATAATCGAAAAACTTCGACGGAATAGCGCTTTTAAAGAAATCGGTTTCACGCAAAATCACAATTAAAATATCGGTACAGTGTAAGTAAGGAGCGATTTCAGCTTGCGGGATCGCATCCATAATCTTTACTTTATTTAGGTTATATTCACTGACATACGATTCGATCGCTAATTTATCCGGGCCATTGCCTATAAATAGAAATTCCTCGTTATTCGCAGCCATATTCCTGATTTCTGGAAGCAGGGCCGGAATATTCTGCCCCATACCTAATATTCCGGCATATATGATAATTATCTTGTCAGACCAGCTTTTCGCTTCTCGAAACTCATCGATATTACCGGACCAATTCAAGATCGATTCAAGCGAGCCATTGTAAGAAATGTAGGTTTTATCGATACCGCCTCGCTTGATAATTTTTTCCCGCATGCCCTTTGATACCGTAAAAATCGCCATAGCATGTTTATAAATTTTTCTCTCGAGATAGCCGCCCCATTTCAGTAGCCGGCTATTTGAAACAGCCTCAACCTCTAAAGCCGAATCGGGCCAGATATCCCTTATATCAAGTACAAACTTCGATCTCTTTAATTTTGATGCCAGCATAGAGCTAAAGGCATAAAATATCGGCGGTGAGGATGTCATTATAACATCATGACGTTTTAAAAATAGTATAGCCCAAAACGATGAAAA